>DTYO01000204.1 GCA_012961845.1 Thermodesulfobacteriaceae bacterium | reverse complement strand
TCTGAATTTACGATATACAAAAATACGCTTATATGAGCTTATCGGACCCGGGAGGAACGGACTTTATTTCTGTCTTGCGGGCGCAACGGACAAACCCGATGTCAATATTTCTTCTTCAGATGTTTCCAGGCCCTGCTGGCCAGATAACAGGTCTCCTCCCAAGCCCTTTTCTTGGAAAACAGGAGGAATACCAACAGAGCCGCAAGGATGTAGAAAAACGTGGGATGTGCTCTCAACACTTCCAGCCAGGGGGAGACCATTTCCGGCAGACAGTCTGTGATAAGCTTCAGCACCGGATCCAGCAGTCCGTCGACAGGCCTGCAGCCGCCATTTCTGAAACAACCCGCTGCAAATGGTGATACAATGTATGCAAAGGTGGTCAGGAGCAGGCTGTAATAGAGCATTGTTCTCTGTCTTATTACCCACTTGACCCTGCCCATTTCCTTTTTTCGCTCCCTGGCCTGAGCCGCCGTTTCATATACCGGAGCACTGCCACGGGTCGAAACTACCTGGTACTGCTCCGGCAGTACCGTGGGAGCATATGGATACACATTTCCCTTTATACGCTCAAAAACACTGCGATGGATCTTCGGTTTTTCAATATGCACACCATTGAGAAAGTCATCGCACAGCGATTCGATGTCTCTGGGCTTATAGCGGTAATATGCGCCAGCCATGGCCCTGGAATCGTGGTGGGAGCCGTGCCAGTCGGAATGTCGGACAATATCTTGCCTTCGCCGCTGGATAAGATGCAGACCTGGTTTACCCGGGCGACCGTCCTGAGCCTCAGCCCTTGTCAGCATCCAGTCGAGGGACACCAGAGACAGGCTGTTCCTGGGATATCCGCCTCCCACATCGGAATGGACCCCTGGAAACCACACCTGCTCAATTCGGTCACCATCAGCCTCATCGCTTTCGTCCCACAGCAGCGGTTGGAACGTATGCCGCTCATCATCCACCGACAGGGCATGGCACGCTTTTTTCACTTTCTTTGAAAGCTTCAGGTCGGGGAAGTGCATGGGATAGACGAGAATGTCCCATACCGCCGCCATCTCGTCTATCGGGAAGCCATAGGCATCCACCGTATCCCAGACCCCTATGAATTCAATGTCCGGCATGCAGCATGATTCAACCGGTTCCCAGCGACCTGATAACCTGCGTATACCTTTGGTCAGCAGTCCCCTCTTGAAAGATGAACGAAAAGCATTGTAATTCTGTCTTGCAGCCCTGTCCAGGTCCCTTTCATCGGCAAACCTGGTATACACCCCGCAGCGGGCGATCATTCCTGCCAGCAGGCGCACTGTAAAGGCGCCCCTGCTGAATCCAAAGAGATAGATACGGTCATTTTTCCTGTAATTACGGCACAGAAACTTGTAGAGTTCCAGTACATTTCTCTTAAGACCATATCCGAAGATTCCTCCAATGAGTTTCAGCGGCACGAATTCCTGTGCTCCCACACCATCATCGTAAAAGGCTACTTGGTCTTCCCTGTGGAGATCCAGACATTTGTAGAGCCTATATACGTTTGTCTTGTTCCTTTTGGCAGCGCCGTTGCCGGTACCATCAGACAGCAGGATAATATTTTTTGTCACCTTATACCTCCTGTAATTTCGGATTGATCCCGCCAGATATCCGCAGAAAAGACGGAGCAGGAACAATAACTCTCATATCAACCACCGGACACTTTGAAAAAATTGTTCTTTTGTCCCATAACTGGGTTGCACTCGAAAAAACAACCCCTGGGATATCAATAACATGTCTGCGATCACTTTTCTCGTGCACCATGTTCCGGAACAAAATACCTGTTTTTTTGCAGAGGTGCCCCATATTCCAAAAACGAAACAGAACTACATGAATCCCGACAGTGCATGTACAGGCGCTGACTACCGGCCGTGTTTCTCTTTTCAAACATCCAGTCTGTTCCGAACATATTCCAGGGAAACGTTTCTGATCAGCACGACCTTGTCCCGGCTCTTGAGACCCGATTTAATTATGAGCTGAGCCTTCGAGACCCCTAACTTTTTTGCCAGAAACTTTTGGCAAGCCCTGTTTGCAGCATTTTCTACAGGAGGCGACTGAATCCTGAGCTTGACCGACGTTTCTCCGTATAGGCCGGCAAAACCAGTACGGAAAGACCGGGGGATTACCCTGAGGTTCAGCAGCACTCCGTCCGGCACCTCTTTCAGAAACAGTATATCTTTTCCTCCGATCACTGCTCCTGCATTGTCAGCATGCGTCCGAGCTCCTGAACCTCTTTGAAAAGCCGTATGAAAGCTACCCGATCCCGACGCTTGATAATATCCTTGAGACTCTCGCTGTGCTGGTTGAACATGTCAAGTGTCCTGCACGTATATGGATTCGACATCTGGATTGTGGCATAGAGCTCCGGATCCTGATAATACAGCCTTGAAACTATCTCCATCTGCATGTGAAAACTCGGTGTTGCCAACTCCTTGATGTGTTTCAAGTCTATGCCGTCATCTTCCAGTGATTTCCCAAGTGTGAGAAGGATGAAATGATTCAGCGCCTGGACCCAGGCCATGGTACGGTCATGATCCTCGGGAGTAATCACTGTCGTCAGAGCCCCATACCGCTGCAGTAGTCCTTCCCACCAGCTCAGCCACCTTTTTCCCCTGCCGGGGCAGAGCGCCACCCTCCGGCCGGACATATCATCTTCGGCAGGCCCGAAAAGAGGATGTGTACCCACGACCTCACAACTAGAATGTTCCAGCATGCACCTGACCTGTGCCTGTTTCAGAGAACAGAGATCAGTCAGCAGTGATCCTTCGGGAATTGACGGCCCGATATCTGCTACAACATCGGGGAATACTTCCATAGGCAGGGACAGAATCACAACCCGGCACTCTGCCGCCAAATCCCTCGGAGTAAATTCGGTTTCGATGTCGGAAACCATTACCGAAAAACCGGCCCGTTCAAAAAATTCTGTAAACCACCTGCCCATCCGCCCCAGACCTCCTACGATACCTATGTTCGGGAGATCAGACTCAACAGTTTTCACGACACGTGAATGCATTCTAATTTTCCCTGGCTTGACCGACCAAAGTCTGTATTGACCGATTACGAAGTAAATGATCGGCGAGCACCAGCTGAACCATTGCTTCGCACACAGGCACGATCCTAGGAATCGCTGAAGCATCATGCCTGCCTCCAACCCTCAGTTTCACCGGTTTCCCGGACATGTCAATGGTATCCTGTTCCCTTGATATGGACGGAATGGGCTTGACCGCAGCTCTGGCCACGATATCATTTCCGTTGGATATACCAGCAAGTATTCCGCCTGAATTGTTGCTGTAAAAACAGCCTTCGGGACCGATTGGGTCGTTGTTCTCCGAGCCGAGCATGACGGCAGCCTGAAATCCTGCACCTATTTCAACCCCTTTCACCGCCCCTATGGACATCAGAGCCCCTGCGATCTCTGCATCCAGCTTGTCAAAGACTGGCTCTCCTAGGCCTGCAGGTACCCCCGCAGCCACCACTTCAACAATCCCTCCCACTGAATCGCCTGCAGCACGAACCTCTGAAATACGTTTCTCCATGGACTCAACAGCTTCGGCATCAGGACAGAAAAAAGTGTTTTTTTCCACCTCTTCAAGATCGCGTCTGACTGCCGCCACACCACCAAGTGCAACCGTATATGCCCTGACATCTATTCCGGCGCTTCTCAGCAGCACCTGCGCCACCGCGGCAGCGGCCACTCGAGCGGCGGTCTCTCTGCCTGATGACCTCCCCCCGCCCCTGTGATCCCTGACACCATATTTCTTCCAGTAAGTATAATCACCGTGACCCGGCCTGAATACTTCACGCAATCTGTCGTATGAACTGCTTTTTGCATCTTTGTTCCTGATCAAAAGAGAAATCGGAGTGCCGGTCGTCTTCCCCTCAAACACTCCAGACAGTATTTCTACCCTGTCGGGCTCTTTCCTGGGAGTCTCGACAGCCCCCCCCTTGCCGGGTCTCCTTTTGTCCAGTTTTTTCTGGATAGTAGATTCGTCCAGATTCAGCAGAGGCGGACATCCGTCTATGACTACACCGAGAGCCGGCCCATGTGATTCCCCCCAGGTGGTAATGCGAAAAAATTGTCCAAAAGAATTTCCGGGCATAATATAAAACCTTTAGTGGTTTTTAACCAAACTCAGCATTTTTTTACAGGTACGTGGGTCAAGCATGCATTGAGAAATCTCAAAGGCAGCTCTGGCTCCCAAAACCTGCGAT
>DTYO01000203.1 GCA_012961845.1 Thermodesulfobacteriaceae bacterium | reverse complement strand
TTTCCTCTCGCAAGGGCGCCTGATGCTCCTGCTTCGATAAACTCACCGTTAAAACCACGTAGAAGGTTGGTGACCTCATCTGAAGTCTGGTTGATCTCTGGAAGAATATCAAGAGCCAGACTGACCGTTTTAATAATATTTTCAATGCCTCTCGAGTGAAGTTCGATCTCATATCCTAAATTCGCAGAGATTTCCTGTCTTGATATCCTGGCAATCCTATCTTCTGCCGCTACATCGTTTTCAAGTACTTTTGCCACAATCCCCCTGGCAATTTCAGTACTGGTATCAACGAGCTTGCCGCCAGTCATCCCGAATTCCTGAATAAATACCTCTGGTTCATTTAATACATTATCATAGTCAAGACCGATCGCTTCCAGTATTCCCCTCCTGATGGATGGAACCTTTCCCTGATCAAACCTCAGTATTGAGACAAGCATGTCAACCAGTGCATCACCTTTGGGAGCCTGTCCCAGAATATGGAGTCCGTCGCGTATCATTGTCTCTCGCACCATATTCATCTGCCCGTGGATATATTCCACATAGTTGTCAAAATCCTCAAACTCGGTAAGTACTTTGGGAAAATTAGCTTGTGCAGCCTTTTCTGTGATGATCTCCTGTAATACCTTTGCCCTGCCCTTATCATTTGTAAGCACAGACCTTTTATATTCTTCAAGAGGGTCTTCCAACTCCTCAAGAACCCCATAGGTTTCAGAAGCAGACATTACAGGGTGGAGGTGATCCACCAGTGTTGCAAGCCCCCTTCTTTTGGCAATTACACCTTCCATAGGATTGCTTGATACATAGATATACAGATGAGGCATGTTTCCCACACATATCCGGGAGAAACATGCTGATGACTGAGCTACTGTTTTACCTGGCAGCAGTTCGATATTGCCGTGTGTACCCACGTGAACCATGACATCCGCGCCGAACTCATGTTCTATCCATTTATAATAAGCCAGGTACTGGTGTGGCGGAGTAATGTCAGGGTCATGAAGTATCTTACACACATTCCCATCACACTGCGCCCCTGCACATCCCCTTTTGGGTTGAATCCCAATAAAGATGTTACCAAGATCAAGGCCGGGAATTGTGATGCTGTCACTATAAAGAGCAAGACTCATTTTATTTACTTCATCCATATCTTCAGGATTATTCTCAAATGGATTACCCCAACCGTCAAAAATTTTATTCCTTGCATCTTCCGGAAGTTCGTATATCCATTTTTTATAAGTTTCAAGAGGTACGAATCCGGCAGCACCTCCCTTTTTTATAATATCGCTCAATGGGGTCCACCTGAACTCGCTTATGGCTTTTTTCTCCATAATGGTATTAAGGAGTGTTTCGCCATTTTCCGGTACCCAGTCAATCCTGTATCCTGCCTCCTTCAGCCTCTTTAAGACTATTGAGACGCTTTGCAATGTATCAAGTCCAAAACCAGCACCTACTGAAGCTTCAACTCCACTTTTGCAGGGGGAATTGTGAAAGATTATGGCAACCTTTTTATCAGAATTGGACTTTTTTGCAAGTTCGATCCATTTTTCCACCCGGCATGTGAGGAAGTCTATCTGTTCATCAATGGGTACAGGATCTTGAATCTCGGCCCCGGTCACGCGATCGGTCTTCTTTTCTGATGTCCCGATTAAGGTCGGTTCTATGAGCCCGTCAAATTCAGGCAGGGTAACGCTGATTATAATAGATCGG
>DTYO01000202.1 GCA_012961845.1 Thermodesulfobacteriaceae bacterium | reverse complement strand
TGAATTTCGGAGAGTAGGCACTGCGGAGCTGGCTGACCACCTAGACAGGATTGTCATGGCTGAAAAACTCGATCTCCCCAGAGATGCCACCATGATGCTGGCCAGAGAAGCCGGCGGAAGCGTGAGGGACAGTCTCAGTCTGCTGGACCAGGTTTCTGCCTATGGCGCCCGATCTCAGGAAGACATCTGCGAGGCGATTGGAATCGTGGGCACCAGGATCCTGAAAGAAATGGCCTTTGCACTGCTGGAAAGCGATCTGGCCCATGCCCTGACCCTTCTTGACACGATCTACCGTTTCGGCGGTGACGTCGAGAAGTTTATCGCCGACCTGATGCTGTTTTTCAGACACCTTCTGCTACTGAAAACCGTTAACAGGGATACCGCAGCCAGCCTGGTGAATCTGGCAGACGACGAGATGGAGGAACTGGCCTCCGATCTCTCCGGGCATTCTTCTAAACGCCTGCTCCAGGTGCTCAATCTGCTGCTGAAGGCACAGGATACAATACACAGGACCTCCACACCCCGCCTGTCCCTTGAAATAATCCTAATACAGTTGTGCAACCTAAAAGAAATAGTCGGAATAGATGCCCTGATTGAAAGGGCGGATAGGCTCCTTGCAGGTCTTAAGGTCCATGACGACCTCATTGCGCCGGGATATTCAGAAAGGAAACGCACCAAACCCCGGCAGCCCCCGGCACAGGTCGCGGAATCCCCGCTTCCGGACCGCCAGCCGGTCCGGAAGAAGACACGGCCTGGCTCCGAAACATCGCTCCCGGCCTCTCAGGCAGAGGAACCTCCACAGTCCGGTAAAATCACAACCGAAAACTGGAGCAGGTTCAGGTATTTTGTCAAAAAACACCAGCCGCCTCTTGGATCACTGATGGATTGCTGCGAAGACATAGAGGCAGATCCACAAAAAAACAGAATCTGTCTCCTGTGCAGACCGGGTGTGCATCAAGAAATGCTGCACGACAAGGCCGAACAGCTGAAAGAGGCCGCTGCCCTTTTTTTCGGTCGGTCAGTAGATATTGTTGTCAGGAATGTATCGCCTCCTGAAGACAGCAGGAGCGAAAACAACAACAGCAGGACTTGTAATAGACGCAGTGAACTGGTTCAATTGCCCCTGGTGCAGGAGGCCCTGAAGGTCTTTCAGGCCAGGATTTCTGATGTAAAGATCCCTGACAGCAGGGGCAAGAGCACTTTCTGAGAAAACTGGGAAAGGAATATATGTCATGCAACCAAACATGAAGGAAATGATGAGACAGGCCCAGCAGCTCCAGAACCGGATGGCCAAAATGCAGGAACAGCTTGCCTCAAGGACAATAGAGGCTACAGTCGGAGGCGGAATGGTAAAGGCCGTGGCCAACGGCAAACCTGAAATTGTCTCGATTACCATAGAAAATGAAGTAGTGGACCCGGAAGATATAGAAATGCTCCAAGACCTGATTGTGGCCGCTGTGAACGAAGCCCTGTCACGGGCCAAGGAAATGGTTGAAAGCGAAATGGCAAAACTTACCGGCGGCCTCAAGATTCCGGGAATGTTCTGATCATCTCATGCCGTCTCCGTTCCCCTCTGCCCTTGAAAGGCTGGTCAAGAATCTCGGAAGGCTCCCTGGAATAGGTGAAAAAACAGCAACCCGCCTGGCCCTGCAGATTCTGAGGTGGCCTGCTGCCCAGACACAGGAACTTGCGGTTTCCATAGCGGAACTGCACGAAAAGATCCGGCTCTGTTCGGAATGTTTTGCCTTTTCCGAGAAGGACCCATGCCCCGTATGTACCGACCCGAAGAGAGACACCGACCAGATATGCGTGGTAGAAGATCCCAGCGACTTAGTCGCACTGGAAAAAACAAGGATATATAGAGGACGTTACCATGTCCTCCACGGGACCTTGGCCCCCATGGACGGAATTGGCCCGGAACAGCTCAGAATAGATCACCTGATCGAACGTATCAGACAAAACCAGGTGAAAGAAGTGATCATTGCCACCAGTAGCACCGTTGCAGGAGAGGCGACAGCAGCCTATCTGGCTGAATGCCTGGCAGGCACTCCGGTCAAGACAACCAGGATAGCCTGTGGTATTCCGATGGGCATGGATCTCAAATATGCAGACAGGATGACGCTGCAGAAGGCTATGGAGGCCAGGACCGGCTGTTAAAGGTATGAGATCACAGGGCACTGCATCAGCTGCGTTGTCTGGGCATTTGAAGTACAGGACGTGAGCAGTTGCGCCTTTTTGCGTAGTCACATTCTTTTCCTGATCGATTCCGCATGTGCTGTCAGGCCCTCTATCCTGGCAAGCCGCATGACATCTTCCGCGTCGTTCATTAATGCCTCCCTGGTATAAGCGATAATGCTCGAACGTTTTAGAAAAGTCTCTACACCCAAGGCGGATGAAAATCTTGCTGTTCCCATGGTTGGCAGTACGTGGTTGGGACCGGCTATATAATCTCCGACAGGTTCAGGTGTATGGGAACCCAGAAAAACAGCTCCGGCATGGCGTATCCTGGGTAGCAGGCCCCATGGATCCTCCACCATCAGCTCCAGATGTTCAGCCCCGAAACGGTTTGCAATCGCGGCGGCTGTATCCAGATCATCCACCACCAGCAGGAGACCGTTGTCACAAAGAGATTTTTCAGCAGTTTCACTCCTGGTCAATTCTCCAAGCTGCCTGGACAGCTCATCCGAGACGGCAATGGCCAGATCAGGAGACGGAGTAATCAGCACCGAGGTGGCCATGGAATCATGTTCCGCCTGGGATAGGAGGTCTGCCGCCACACATCCCGGGACTGCCTTGCCGTCCGCGATAATAAGCACCTCACTCGGCCCTGCAATCATATCTATCCCCACTGCACCGGCCACCATCTTTTTGGCCAGTGTCACAAAAATATTGCCCGGCCCTACAATCACGTCCACCGGTTCAACCGTCTCGGTCCCATATGCCATGGCCCCCACAGCCCACGCGCTCCCCATCTTCAGGATCTCCGTAACACCCGCCTCAGCCGCAGCCACCAGCAGAAAAGGACTAATGCCGCCCTGTCTGGTCGGCGGTGTGGCCATCACCAGCCTTTTCACTCCAGCTATCCGGGCGGGAACTGCATTCATGAGTACAGATGACACAAGCGGGGTCTCCCCCCCCTGTCCGCCTGGAACATAAAGACCAGCGGCATCCACTGAATTAACCATCTGGCCGAGAAACACACCATCTTCCCTGGTGGTAAACCACGACTCAGGCACCTGGTGCCTGTGAAAATCCGTGATATTGGCGATTGCTTTACCAACGGTCCTCATGAAGTTCCCGTCCACTTCTGAATAGGCCGCATCCATTTCTGAAGCAGAAACCACCATGTCTGCCTTCTCAAAATGCGGGCAGTCAAACTCCCGGGTATAACCTACCAGAGCCTCATCACCGCTCTCACGGACCTTGCGGAGAATATCCTTTACCGCATTTTCAATATCCGGATCGATCTCGAACTGCCTGTCCAGCATAGCAGCAGTCTTTGTTCTTCCTTCCTCCGTGTCAAAAAAAACAGGATTCAGCATGACAGTCTTTTCCTTTCCCATCTTTAGGCCTGGATCCAGGATTATTTCCCTCATTCAGACCGGATAATTCAGACTAATACCTAAATCATGGAAACAGCGATTTGACAACAAATTCCTGAACATCAGCCCTCTTCCCGGAACACCTGACATTCCAAGCAGTTCACCTAGCTTTGGCTCCGCCTGTGGCAGCAATGACTTGACGAACCGTTTTATATGCTTACTTTTGCCCTTAAAGACAAGTGTAAAGGAGGCTTTCACCATGTTAAGTCCGTGGATCACCTTTTCAGACCCTGCATGGAAGGATTTTGACCGCATCAAGAAAGAGATCGAACAGCTTTTTGATCTGAGCTCGCCTTCAGGGAATATCAGGGGAGTAGTACGGGGAACATTCCCTGCGGTCAACGTGGGAGAAACCAGTGAAAACGTAATAGTCTACATCCTTGCCCCTGGCATGGATGCATCCAAACTGGATCTCGCCATAGAAAAAAACCTGCTTACGGTCTCTGCTGAAAGAGACACTACAAGAGATATTTCTGAAGATGCCACTCCCCAGGGATATTACAGGAGAGAACGTTTCACAGGAAGATTCCGGCGGGTCATTTCACTTCCGGAAAGTGTGGACCCGGGGAAGGTAGAGGCCAAGTACCGGAATGGTATCCTCACTGTTACGGTCGGCAAGAAGGAAGAAGAAAAAACCAGGAAAATTCAGGTCTCTGTAGGTTGACCTATCTCCGTTGAGACTAAAAAAATCTGACTCAGGAAAGGAGGAAGATGAAGATGACAGATACAAGGGAAGCCCAGGTGGCTGTACCTGAAGAAAAATCCACGGCAAAGGCATACAGTCCCGGTCCAAGACAACTGGTTCCGCCTGTG
>DTYO01000201.1 GCA_012961845.1 Thermodesulfobacteriaceae bacterium | reverse complement strand
CTTTACATCTTCGGCAAACTCGCGAACCGAATTATCAGGGTTGATGCCCTGCGCCTCGCATCCTGGCCTGGGATCGAGGCAGGAAATTCACAGAGGTAATGAAATGTTCAGATTCGTCCATGCAGCTGATATACACCTTGACAGTCCGCTTCGCGGCCTCTCCCGTTATGAATCTGCGCCGAAAGACGCCATTCGAAGTGCATGCCGCAGGGCCTTTGAAAAATTGATAGACCTTGCCATTGAGAAAGAGGTTGCTTTTGTTCTCCTTGCAGGAGATCTCTACGATGGTGACTGGAAGGACTACAGTACCGGCATCTTCCTTGCCCGGCAGATGGGCCGGCTTCAAAGGCACGGCATCCAGGTATATGCAGTGGCGGGCAATCACGATGCTGCAAGCCGGGTGACAAGGGCCTTGGACCTGCCGGAAAACATGAAAATTTTTTCGAGCAGAAAGGTCGAGACGGTCAGGCCTGAAGGGCTCAATGCGGCGATCCACGGCCGCAGTTTCGGTACCCGGCATGTAGACACCAACCTGTCTGCAGGGTTCAGGCCTGCAGACAGGGGCGTGTTCAACATAGGCATGCTGCATACCAGCCTCGATGGTCGCGAAGGACACGGCGTATATGCGCCATGTTCGCTGGATGATCTCCGTTCCAGGGGGTACCAGTACTGGGCGTTGGGGCATGTCCACAGGCAGGAGATAGTCTCGGAAGATCCATGGGTGGTGTTCCCCGGCTGTATCCAGGGCCGTCATATCAGGGAGGCCGGTCCAAAGGGATGCGTCCTGGTAACCGTGGAGAACGGCCGGGTTGCAGATGTTGAGAAGATATCTCTGGATGTGCTGAGGTGGGAGCTTTGCACAGTCGATCTTACGGGTACAGACGGCATGGAAGGTATTATAGACTGTACCCGGAAAGCCATCGGTAGGGTGCTCGAATCCGCGGAGGGGCGCCCGGTGGCAATGCGGATTTGGTACGAAGGCACGTCTGACGCAGCAGATGCGCTTGCGGCATGGCCAGGGCGCCTCGAAAACCAGGTCAGGGCGGTTGCCGCTGAAATCGCCCCTGATGAGGTCTGGGTCGAGCGGGTGGTTAATGCAGCTGTTGCCAGACGGGATCTGAATGCTCTGTCCGGCAGTGACAGTGCACTCGGCAGGCTGCTGGGAGAGATAATGGCTGGCAGTGATGATCCCGATGCAATAGACGGGTTTCACGAAATTGTCGCAGAATTGAGGAAAAGGATCCCCCACGATGTCCGGGGCATGGATTCTGTCCTGGATATGGAGAACTCCGGCCGCATGTCCCGTATCATTCGTGAGGCGAGACAGATGCTTGCCGGAAGGCTTCTTGCCGAAGGGGGTATGGCAGAATGAGAATCGACAGGCTCGATCTTATGGCATACGGTCCCTTTACCGGGATATCGCTGGATCTTTCCCGGGGAAAGGTCGGTCTGCACGTGATTTACGGCGACAATGAGGCGGGCAAGAGTACGTCGCTCAGGGCCCTTACCGCCTGGCTGTTCGGTATACCCGTCCGCACTAGGGACAACTTTCTCCACAGTAATTCCCAGCTCAGGATCGGCGGAAGGATCAGGCTCTCAGACGGCAGGGCGGTGGAATTCGTGCGCAGGAAGGGGAACAAGGACACTATCCTCGCTCCGGATACCGGACTTCCGCTTGACGGTTCCGTGGTTGACAGCTTCCTGTCCGGCGTAGATGAAAAGCTTTTCCGTAAGCTTTACGGCATAGACCACGAACGGCTGCTTGAAGGCGGCAGGGAGCTGCTGGAACAGTCCGGTGATATAGGGCAAGCTCTGTTTAGCGCTGCCTCAGGCACTGAAAACCTGAGGAGAATTCTGACGGATCTCGGGAACGAGGCACAGGAACTGTTCAAGCCCAGAGGCTCGGTAAGCATAGTCAACCTAGCAGTCAGGCGGCACAGGGATCTGAAAAAGAAGATCAGGGAGCTTACCTTTCCTGCGGCTGAATGGCAGAAACTGCAGAAGACCCATTATGAGATCAGCAGTGAGATCGCAGAGGTGGAGAAGGCCATTTCTGTCAGGGGAAGAGAAAAGAGCCGCCTGGAGCGCCTGAACCGTGTAAAAGGGCCGCTGGCGGAGCGAAGGGCCGTGCTGCAGAGGCTCATGGAGCTTGGAGAGGTGCTCCTGCTTCCAGAGAATTTCGAGGAAGAGAGCAGGAAAACGGCGGAGAGGCTCGAAACCGCTGTCGAGGCAAGGGAAAAGGCCGGTACGCGGCTCATTCGACTGCAGAAAGAGGCTGGTGTCCTCCATGTGAACCGTGATCTGCTGGAAAATGCCGGGAAGGTTTCAGATATCTACAGAGGACTTGGCGCCGTTGAAAAGGCCATCGAGGACCGCCCCGGGCAGGACGGCAAGCGCCGGATCCTTCGCAATGAGGCGGAGCGGCTTCTCAAGGCGGTGCGGCCTGATCTTTCCATGGATGATGCGGATATCCTCCGTCCTCTGCTCAACAACCGGAAATGGCTCCAGGGGCTCTTGAAGCAACACGGCGTTCTGGGCCAGCGAAAGAAAACAGTCTTGGCGGAGATCAGGGATCTGGAAGAACAGATCGGCGCTTTAGAGGCGGAGATTTCCGCTCTGCCGGAACCGGAGATCGATATCGGAGAGCTGAAAGCCGCTGTCGCCGCTGTCCGGAAGTACGGTGATATCGAAGGGCGCCTTGCAGATGTCAGGCGGAAAGCGGAGCGGAAAAAAGACAAATGTGAAACAGAGTTTGCCGCCTTGGGCAGATTTTCAGGCAATGTTTTTGAACTCAGGGAAACACCGTTTCCCATGGATGATACACTCAGTCGTTTTGCAGCGGAACTCGAAAAACTTTCTCATAGCAGAAGACGCCTTTCAGAGAGACTGCAGGACTTGGAACAGGATCAGATGCAGGCAAGGGAGGAGCTCGATCTGCTTCTGTTGGCCGGAGAGGTGCCAGCCATTTCCGACCTTGATGAAGCACGTTTTAGGCGTGACCAGGACTGGGGTCTGATAAGGCGGACTTTTATCGATGGGTCAGATACGGAAGTCCGTGAGGCATCCGAGGCTTCCGCATGCTCAGAGATGGCGGATGCCTATGAAAAGAAGGTCCAGACGGCCGACCTTCTGGCCGACCGGATCAGAGAGGCTGCCGACCTGGTCGTCAAGCGTGCTGATCTGGAGGTAAGGTTGAAAGGGGTTGAACAGCGCATGAAGGGGATCGCTTCAGACATTGAGGAGCTTGACAGGCAGCATGATGACGTGCAGGCAGCATGGGAAGAGCAGTGGGCACCTCTTGGTATAGAGCCAGGTACACCCGGCGAGATGAAGCAGTGGCTTCTCAGGGTCTCTGGGGTGCTGGCAGGTCTTGAGGCCTGGGATCAGGCTGTCAATGAGACGAGCATGCTTGCAGAGCAGTGCAGAAGGCTTAGGGAGGATATCTTGACCCGGATTTCCAGTTTTGACGCATCGGCAGAGTGCGAGGCCATGAGCCTTGAGACTATGCTGAATCTGTGCGAGCAGCGGATTTTGCAGGCGGAAGACGGGCAGGAAGAGATGAGCCGGCTCAGACATTTACTCGATGAGAAGAGAAGTCGTCTCCAGCGGATCAGGGAAGAGCTCAGATCTGTGGAGTCAGAACGGTCAGACTGGAAGGATGAATGGAGTCAGGCCATAGACGGGCTGGGGCTCGATCCGGACTGCCACCCGGAACGGGCAATGGAGACATTTGAGCGGCTCGTCATGTTCTTTGAGAAGTCCGACAAGGCAGACGAACTGCGCAGGCGGCTTTACGGTATGGACAGGGTGGTGAATGATTTCTCGGAAAAGGTATCTGCATTTGCAGTCAGCATGGATTTTGACATGGATGGACAGGATGCGGTTACCGTCGCCGCCAGACTCCACCGGGAATTGGACATGGCACGGGTAGCGGAAGCCAGGCTTGCGAAGATAAACGACCAGCTCAGAGAGACGGAGACAGAGATTCAGGAACTCGATATTACTATCAGGCGGGCGGAAAAACGGCTTGAGGCACTGTGCAGACAGGCAGAGGTGGATTCCACGAAACATCTCACAGAGGCATGGGAACGCTCTTGCCGGAAACGGAGTCTCCAGGATGAGCTTCAGAGGCTGGAGAAAGAACTCGCTCATAATGGGGACGGACTGAGTGTCCAGAGACTGGAAGAAGAGGCGGAAGGCTTTGATATGGATGCGGTCCAGGGCGAACTCGAAAGGGTGTCGCTGGAGCTTGAGGAACTCCAGGCCCGGCGTGACGGGCTGCGTGACGACCTGCAGGAAGTAAAGACCAAAATGGATGCCAGAGACGGCAGTGCCGCCTCGGCCGCTGCCCTGGAAGAGGCTGAGAAAGAGCGTGCAGTCATTGATTCTGGCATTGAGCAATACCTTCGCCTTCAGGCTGGGGTGCTGATACTTGAGCAGTGCATAGAGGAGTACCGGAAGAAAAACCAGGCGCCGGTACTGGTGAGGGCAGGAAAAATATTTTCCAGGTTGACCCTGGGATCCTTTGCAGGGCTCCGTGATGAAGTCAAGGGAGGCAGACCCGTACTCCTAGGAGTGCGGCCGGACAGACAGGAGATTTCCATCGAGGGCATGAGTGAGGGCGCTCGGGATCAGCTCTACTTGGCCCTGCGCCTTTCAACCTTGGAGCAGCACCTGCGAAGCGGCGAGCCCATGCCCTTCATAGTGGATGACATTCTTGTCGGTTTTGACGACCGGCGGACAGAGGTATGTCTGGAGGTTCTTGCAGAGTTGGCGGCTGATACCCAGGTATTGCTTTTTACCCATCATAGACGAGTTCTCGAACTAGCGGGAAAGGTCGGAGGGGCGGCGGAAGCCGGGGTTTATATCCATGAGCTCGGTTGAATCCGGATTATTCGCTTCAAGAGCCAAACGAATGCCGAACGATATAAATTTTGACAGGTTGTCTTGAATATGGCAAGTCTTGATCTGCACCGAAAAGGTGCAGCTAATGCAATGCAGAAGTGTTCGGCATCTGAAGCTGAAATGGACCCGCAATTTGACTGAACATGCTGCGTTATCAAGGGTTTGGAATAATTGATTATGCCACGCGCCCATGGTACCTTGCGTCTTCAGCAGACTTGCGGGCTGCTTAATCTCTCGTATATTCTATATGACCTGCTGTAGATTGTTTTCGGCATTTGAAGCGCATAATCCGGGTTAAAAGGAGCCATGGCAAGCGGAATTTTCGCCCTTTTGGATGACATCTCCATGTTGATGGACGATATTGTTGCGATGAGCAAGGTTGCCACCAAGAAGACAGCCGGGATCCTGGGGGACGATCTTGCAGTAACGGCGGAACAGGCATCGGGATTCCTCTCTTCCCGCGAGCTTCCAGTCATATGGGCCATAGCCAGGGGATCTTTTGTCAACAAGCTCATCATTCTGCCCTTGGCCTTTCTGTTGAGCGCCTTTGTGCCATGGGTTATACCGCTGGTTCTTATGCTGGGGGGAGTCTATCTGGCTTACGAAGGCACAGAGAAGATATACGAGTACCTTTTTCATAAAACGGCGCAACAACGTGAAGCTGTGTACCATCCGGATCTGGGCGCGGCCGAGGCCGTGACTATGGAGAGACAAAAGATCAGATCCGCTATCCGGACCGATTTTATTCTTTCCATCGAGATTGTGATCATCGCCCTGAGCACGGTGAGCGGAAAACCTGTTCTGGTCCAGATCGGAGCGGTGTCCATCGTGTCTGTTATTGCAACTATAGGTGTGTACGGCTTGGTAGCCATGCTGGTCCGAATGGATGATGTCGGCTACAGGCTTGTGGCCCTGGGGAAGGGGGGCGGAAGGTTTCTGAAGGCAATAGGAAGATTGCTTGTCCGGGCGCTTCCCAAGGTAATAAAGGCCCTGGCAGTGATAGGCACCATTGCCATGCTGCTGGTGGCCGGCGGAATATTCGTGCACAACGTTGAAATATTGTACGAGATGCTTCATGGACTGCCTTCCTTCCTTGGAGAGCTGATTGTCGGGGCAGCGGTAGGCAGTATGGCCCTGGCTCCCGTAGAGGTGTTCAGGAAAATAAGAAAATGAGAAATGAAGATAATGAGAGGATAATTAGAAGGATAATTAGGGACAGGCAAATTATCCGGTACCCGAACCAGGATTATTCGGTTCGGGAGTTTGTCGAAGATGTAAAGAGGAGGTGGCACAGGCGTACTCTGGAACTTCAAGCCCTTGACAATGCAGCAGATTTGGCGAAATCGTTTTCCCCCTTGCGGTTTCAAATGCCGAACACTTTTTTGTTGAATTCGCTGCACCTTTATGGTGGATTACTTGATCCTCTGTGTTTTGTGTAACCTTCTGCATTTTAAGTTGATTAGCATTTGTTCGGTTTTGAAGCGAATAAGCTGGGATGACAGCCTGTGGGAGATTATAAGTCTGCACCCTGGGAATTGTTGTTCCACGTGAAACACATGCGGCGATTACAACCTGTTGCAGGAATGTAATCTTTGATTATCCGATTCACAAGTCTGGGCCTGTTTTGGCGGCGGGCGGGCAGGCTTCTTCAGAAAAATAATCAATGTCTGAATCATGACGCCCTTAATTTTTTCAGCGTGTTTGGCCGGTTGGCAGTGCGGCCGGCTTGACCGGGCACATGATATGGAGCTATATGACAGATATGGAGAAAAAAGTCCTTTTCCTGTGTACTCAGAATGCATGCAGGAGCCAGATGGCTGAAGGTATGGTAAACGGGATGAAGTTGACCGGAGTGCGGGCCTTTTCCGCTGGCACGATGCCGTTCCGGGTGCATCCCCTGGCCTTGAAGGCCTTGAAGGAAGCAGGCGTTGACACCGGATCAGCGCGTTCGAAGCACGTGGACGAATTCCGGGGAAAGAAGTTCGATCTAGTGATCACCCTGTGCAGCAAAGCCAGGGAGGCCTGTCCTGTCTGGCCCGCCCAGGGGAAGAGGCTCCACTTCGGGCTGCCTGACCCGGCAGAGGCACCGGGTACAGAGGAAGAAAGGCTGATGGCATTTAGAAGGGTGCTGGAACTGATAGAAAAGGAACTTCTGCCTCTGGTAGAGAGGGAACTCGGCCTGAAGGCTGATTAGGTGTATAAGAGTCTGAAATCATATACTGCTGTTTTGGCTGAACAGTGGATGAAATCATAAACGATGTCGGGGGGAACCAAGGCCGATCCACCGCGTTTGAGCGCATGATGGCGGACGGGAAGGCCGGAAAATGCAGATGGCAGGAGACAGGTCCCGGCGGCAGTTTGTGTATGGGAGACGTCTGCCGGGCAGCAGGTTACGCAGAGAAACTGATTGACCGTGGCCTGAGCCTGCTGTGGTGAAGAAAAGGCTCGGGGACAATTCCCGTTGGGATCTGTGAGGGATTATTCCCGGCTGTATTGCCGGAGATAGATATTGCCAGGTGTCCGGTGACAGACGGGAAACAGGAAGATTATTCGGATTCGACATACTCGCGTACCGAATTACTCGGATTGATTTTTCAACTGCTTTCGAAGCATCTGAATGTACTCATGGAGTCCGGAACATTCAGTGATGAGAAGAGGGGCAGTAATGTTTTTTACAAGATAGATTTTCCGTGCGTATTCCAGATGTTCAACTGCCTCAAAAAGAAAAACCATTTTTTTGGAAAAGGAGACGAAGATTATGAAAATCGAGATCCTTGGGCAGGGATGTTCGAGATGTCGCACGCTTGAGGCCAATACGAGGGAGGCATTGGAAGAGCTGGGCCTGGATGCAGAAATAGAAAAGGTCGCTGATATTGCCAGGATAACCGCTTACGGGGTCATGTCTACCCCGGGTATGGTGGTGGACGGCAGAGTTAAGGGATCCGGGCGGATCTTCAGCAGGGAAGAGATAGTAGAGATGCTTCGGGAACACGAGGCATGATTCCCGGTGGTCCGGTAAGTATAGATACAGATACCCTTATCTGCAGGCCTTCACCGCCTGCCGGAGCAGCAGCTGCGGTTTCCTGTGAAGGGCCGTCATTTTGCTTTGTATCCCCTCAATGCCTTTTCCAGATCTTCCCACAGATCCTCCACCCACTGGTATCTACTTTTTATGTCATGGGCTACTGCCTTGATGATGACCTGTTCCAGTGCCGGGGGCAGTCCGGCTCGATAATTTCCCGGCGGAGTAATCTTTTTCTTGTGCTGCAGCCATTTCTGTATGGTTTTTCTCTTTTCATCGAACGGCAGCCTGCCTGTTACCGCCAGATAGAGCAGCACGCCCAGGGCGTATATGTCGCTGCGTGGATCTCCCCGCTTTCCCTGAATCAGTTCCGGCGCCATGTAGAGCATGTCGCCCTGAGGGCCGAGACCGGCGGCCGCAATGGGGTCGGGCTGCTGATCGCTTGAGGCCAGCCCCATATCGAAGAGGTGTACCCTGTCTCTGTCATCCAGCATCAGGATATGCGGCCTCAGATCGTGGTGAACGATGCCGGTGGCGTGTAAGGATGCCGTCAGGTCACACAGCTGGGAGAAAAGGGGCGGCAGGAGCCTGTCGTCCAGCCTCTTGCCGTCAAGTATGGAGATAAGACTTTCTCCCTTGATTTCATTCAGAACCAGCGTGTCTCCAATCCGCTCCCGTACTCCGGGAAGACAGTGGTGCGACATGGTTTCGAACAGATACAGTTCTGCCTCAAAACAGGCCCTGTACAGGGGGTTCTGCAGCGTTTCTTCAAAACCTATCTTGAGAGCCACCTTGTCGCCGGATTCTGCTTCATAGGCACCGTACAGCCAGGACATGGCCCCGGCGGCAATAGGTCTTGTAACAACATAGCCGCTGATGAAGTTCGGCTCTAATCCAGCTCCCTTGCGGGCTGAGCGTACATAACTCCGCAGGGAGCCAAGGGAGGCATGCAGCGCATCAAGTTCGTCTCCGGGACAAGGAGCTGAACTGGTCTTTTTCTTTTCTGTTATAAGAGAGAGCATCACTCCAAGACGCTCAATAACCAATCTCTGGAAGAGCAGGTTCAGAAGCCACAACAGGCAGATGCTGGCGCCGAGGGTGATTGCGAAAATGACAAGACTGCCTTGCCATGCCTGGCGCAGCGAGGCGGAAACAGGGATGGCCACCGAGTTGATACCTGCCAGATCTCCGGCCCTGAATCGGAATCCACCTTCCGTGCCGTATCGTTCCAGCAGTGACTGAGGCGCATCTTCGGCTTTGCCGTGGCAGCGGATACAGGGCGGTGTAAAGTAATCCGGTACCATCGAAATAAAAAAAGAGGCACCATTTTTTTTAACCACACCCTGCCAGAACGACCGGCCGGAATCCTCTTCAAACCAGTCCAGCATTTCCTCCTCGAAAGGATCGGCCAGATTACGCGGATTATGTGGATTGACCGAGGCTCTTCGGTAGATATAGTTGGGCATGGATTGGCCGAACTCTTCCATAATGGTGGTACTGACATAGGTTGTGGACATTGCCTCTATGATAAAGGCGTCATTACCGTGCAGCTCATACATTTTCGGCCTGAGCTCGTCCTTGACATAGGAACGGATTGCCTCTACGCTATTGAGGATGACCTCGGATTTCGCCATGGCCTCGGCCATGAGCAGCCGGCGGGTATTCCAGAAGGAAAGCGCTGACAGCAGCAGGCCGCCGCCTATGAGAATAAGGGCGGACCAGAGGAAAAAACGCTTCTTGAGATTGGTGGTGGACACCTGTTCCTGTCTTCCCCGCTTCATAATACCTCCGGATTTTCCAAAATCTAAATCCCCTTGAACAAACGCGTTCCAAGTTCCGGGGGGAGGCCGGCGTCACGAATAGCCTCAGCCGCCTTTTCCACGTTATAGGCTACCCGGTAAAATTCCAGCCGTTGTCTGCGGGTGTCAAAAATAAGGTAGCAGGACCGCGGATCTCTGTCTCTGGACTGACCGACGCTGCCGCAGTTGATGATGCGGCGCCTGCCGTCATCCACCTTGAACCGTATGGAACCGGATACGGTCTGTAGATCAAGCCCCAGCAGGTGTTTTCTTGTGATCACAAGGGGTCGGTGGCTGTGACCGATCAGGATGTGACGGCTTCCTGTTGCAGCAAAACTGCGCAGTGCATACTTGCGGTTCAGCACATACCGCCAGCCTCTCGGGTTATACGGGTTTGCATGGGCGAAGGTCATGTCTGCAATGTCGAGACGATCCGGCAATGCTCCAAGAAACTCTCTGCTGTCTGCGGTCAGCTTATCCATTGTCCAGAGGATAGCCTCCTTGGCTGCGGATGACATGCCGTAAGGCGATGTCTCCCAGAGGGCTGCTACATCGTGGTTGCCGGCAAGACACCGGCAGTTTTTCAAATCGCGTACCAGTTCAATGCATTCATTTGGATGGGGACCATAGCCAACCAGATCGCCCATACAAACTGTCCTGTGCACGCCTCTGTCTGCGGCGTGGCTGAGCGTGCTTTGCAGTGCTTCAAGGTTGGCGTGGATGTCGGCGAATATCATCAATCGCATTCATCTGTTCTCCGTTTGCCGCCTTCAAGGCTGCTTTTATTCCTTTTCCTGATCAGGGTGTACAGATCTTGGTCCAGGTTGAAGGCGCCGAGCAACGGGCCGTAGCAGGTAGGTTCAAGCCTGGTGACAGGGCAGGCTGTGTCTGCAAGAAAAGGTACAACCGGCGGTACCTTATCGAGATGGTCACGTAGAAAGAGCGATACCCTGCCCAGTTCTTCTTTCAGCCTGCAGGATAGGGGCAGCGATTCTCTGATGTAGAGGTCCTGAAGACGAGCGTGATCGTGGCTGCAGAGTTCAGCCATTCGGGCGGCAACCTGATGAAAACGCATATGGATAGGCCCCAGCATTGAGATTACTTCCTTCCACCGACCCGAAGTCTCAAGAGCAGCCAGGAATTGGCCGAATTTGCAGTGCTTCTCGCTGAGATCCGGGTCCTGGTCGGGGTGAAGGAGCTTCTGATAGATAAAACTCGTATGAAAATGCAGGTGATCAAACCAGAGATCAACCAGAAAAATATCGCAGTCAAGGACCTGATCGGCTGACAGCTCCTCAGGCTGCATATGTGCCAGGTCGGCGACCGGTAAAAACAGCCCCTCTTCGGCAATCGTCAGCGGGCAAGGATTATTTTTTTCAAGACGCCTGCGCACCGAAGCACTGCGCAGTATCCCCTCCTTTTTGCGGGATTTGCCCAGCACCAGCAACTCCGCTTCCATATCCGAGCAGAGGCTTCCCAGCACATCAACCGCATCTCCCCTGATCAAACGAATGCTCGGATCAATGCTGCAGCGTCGGAGAGTCTGGACGGCCTGCTCCAGCCTGGCCATCAGTTTTTCACCCTCTACTGTAATCCCGTAGCGCCTGACGTGGGAGTCGCTCTCTTCCTCAATAACATGAACCAGGGTTACGTCACTGGAACGGATCAGCGCCTGTTTCTTGACTTCCGCTAGCATGTAGTCACTTTCCGGAGAATCGATCAGGGCGCCGACAATCTGGGGGTTTCCTCTGAGGGCTGTTGTTTTCTTTCGCTGTCCTCTCCCCGGTTTTACGGCCCTGCCAGGAAACAGGCGCCGCCATAAAGGCGGCCGCCTGTCGGCACCGGCGCCTTCAGCAAGGGGAAGCTGCCGCCAGTGTCTGAGATCGTGCAGGAGATCCTCAACACATGAATAACGATCTTCTGCATGACGGGCGATGGCACGGAGAATGATGGACTGAATCCGGGGGGGAATTTTTTTATTGTGATAACGAGGAGGGACCGGATCATGACGCAACCTGCGGCGGGCAACGGCGACCTTGCTGGAACGGGGCCAGGGCAGCTTTCCGGTGAGCATCTCGTAGAAAAGCATTCCCATGGCATAGATGTCGCAACGCGGATCGGTGCGTTCACCAAGCAGTTGTTCCGGTGAGATATACCAGGGGGTTCCCTGGGGGTTTTTTATGTCAAGGGCCAGAAGGTCTTGAAAAAGACGGCAGTTAGCCAGGCCGAAATCTATTACTTTGATTCCGGAATCTTTCGGGAGGAGTATGTTCTCAGGTTTCAGGTCCAGGTGAACTATGGAATGCTCATGGAGATAGGCAACCGAGCTGCAGAGCTGCTCCATCAGGTTCAGAGCGGTGTTCAGATCAAGCATACGGTCTTTACCTACCCTTGACCTGAGATCCTGTCCGGCGACATGCTCCATGATAATGTACTGTCGGCTTCTCTGCCGGTGAATAAAGCGGATAATGCCTGGATGATCAAGAAGACGGCTTATTCTTTCTTCATTTTGATAGTGATACAGCAGGATGGGCTGATTGAGAATATCACCACACGGTATCTTCAGAACAACCCTTTCTTTGGTGAGCAGGTCCTCGGCCAGGAAAAGGGTGGCCATGGCTCCTTTGTGCAGTTCTGACCGCAATGTAAAAATATCCAAAAAATCTCCAGGTTCAGGTTGTCTTAACCGGTCAGAAGACGAAGATGACATAAGCGACCACGATAAAAATGATGACCAGAATTTCCACAATCGTAATTTTAGCCAGCATCAGGCATATTTTTCGCTGGGATGGATTCATCTGTAATACCATGCGGTTCATGACAAACCGGAAGAACCAGGTGACAGGTGTGGTTTTTACATAGCACCGGAGATACTCTCTGATGGCTCGTATCCAGAGGAGAAGCGGATCATCCGCATCCAGTCGTCCTTCCGGAGAGGCAATCTGCACATGGAGGCTGTTGCCACGGTTCTGAAAGCGTATGCTGATATTGATGGTGCCGGTCAGCGTAATACACATGAGTTCATTTTCTGTCTGGTCAAAGATCACGCTTCCGGACAGAGGAAATTCTTTTTCCGTCACATAATCTTTTATGGAGGCAGTGAAGGCGGCGGCGTCCTGCCGAAAATCAGAAATAAACCAGTTTGGGTGTAACCTCAGAAGGCGGTCTTTTGGGAAAAGGGATTGCAGCTCAAAGCAGGGCGGAAGTTGCAGGCCCAGATCGATTTCTACGGAATTCGTTGTAAGAGGAGCGGTCAAGGGACTATGAGAAGCGGACAAGGCAGCAGAGGATGCAGGGTCTTGTTTTTCATTGTATCCCGCAGACCCTTTCCGCCCTGCCCGGTCAGAAATCCCTTACTTCTGCAATAGGGACCGATGGCGATCAGGTCGCAGCCAAGCTCCCCGGCGACCTTTGTAATAGTCTCTGCAATCCCACCAGTTTGCTGCAGAAACACCGCTTGTGACGCTGCCGGGTAGGAGTCTCTAATCCGCTGCCATTCTTCTGCGATCTCTTCTCCCACCTGTTCCTCCACATGATCTAAAAAGACGGCATGGGTCTTGCTTGAGTTGAGCCAGTCGTCACCGGTCATCATGCGCCAGTCCTTGTCAAGGACGGTGAGCACTGTGACCTTGAGCTCGGGGTCGGACTCCATCTGTGCAAAAATAAAAGCCTCTGCTTTTTGCGCACCTTCGGTGCCATGAGTACAGAGAAGAATATTACTGAACATGAAAAAACTCCTCCTGTCTCACCTTGACTGGCCGGCAGGGATAGCCCCCAAATCAGAGATTGTTCAAGGTGCTAACATTTTCCTGACCACTCTTGAACTGGAAAATAAAGATAGAGTCTTGCAGCCTGGAATGCAAG
>DTYO01000200.1 GCA_012961845.1 Thermodesulfobacteriaceae bacterium | reverse complement strand
TGATTCTGTCAGCATCTTTTGCTCGTTCGCAGGATTTCGGCTTTTACAATCAACCCAGAATAGTGGCCGGTGGCAGTGCGGCGCTTTTCCGCATTTCGCTGGATCGGTTTACTTCTGTCTATAAAAATCGCATCGGCCCCAGCTACGGCGGATTCGCCGGTCTCAATATCTACGGCAGCTATTATGCTCTGGTTAAATATCGTACTTTTCAACAGGAGGGCAAAGAGAGCGGCATCGATGAAAGCGGCGTTGCCCTCAGCCGCGCCCACTGGCAGGAAAAGTGGTATACAGTCGGTGTGCGAATTCATCCGCCAATTGTGCGCAGGCTTCAGTCCTACTACGGTTTTGGCTTTGTTTTTTATGATATTAAAGAATCCGCTGACGTCAGTATTTATAATTCATCGGACGGTGGCGACGGCGGCGGCACAGGCTTTTACCTTGAGCTTGGCCTCGAGTATTTTCCTTTTAAAAACCTGTCGGCATTTTTCGAAATGGAGATCGGCTCGGGCGGTCAGAGCGGCAAGACCGGGTTCGAAGCTTTTAGCGTGGGCGGATTCCGTTTTGCACT
Source organism: Thermodesulfobacteriaceae bacterium (assembly GCA_012961845.1). Taxonomy (GTDB): domain Bacteria; phylum Desulfobacterota; class Dissulfuribacteria; order Dissulfuribacterales; family UBA3076; genus DTYO01. The sequence continues at coordinate 12,928 of DTYO01000200.1, read as the reverse complement.
GGGGATGTCCGTCTGGTTGTTCTGAAAATAGCCATACGCTTCCAAAAGTAAAAAATGGGGGTTGTCGGGTCGGAAAAAAACGATAAATCTGCGAAAAAGCGTTTTGAGAAAAAACTGATATGCGATAAGATAAACAGGATCCTGCCGGAGGGTTCCAGGATCCGGAACATCAGGTTTGTCCTGGGCAACGTGGACAGGACCCGCAGCCGCTGTTCATCCCGGAAGCGTAATCACGGCGTCAGCCGGCAGCCCGTCTCCCGTCCGATACCAGACGACGTCCTGAATGTTGTTGAGCAGATGGTCGAGCCTGTTTCCGATCCGGGACTCAGAGACGCCCTGAAAAAACTCTATCTCAAACACCTGGAGAAGAGGGACGGCTCCTGAGGTTCGAATTCACAAGTCCTTTCTTTCAGCACGGCAACCTGAATTTACATCCCGAAACATCCGGCGGACCTGAAAGCCGGGTGTTTTGGGATGTATTGCAGCTGACATTCAGGACCTATGGTTTTGCATGGGCCGTAACTGCTTCCCGGAGTCTGTCGGCATGGCTGTTTCTGACAGCATGCCTGATGAGAATATCAACTGCACGCGCGGACCTGCCGTAATAGGCTTTGTTCCACTTGTCTCTAGACGTTATGACGGCACCCTGAATACTGATTCCGCCGAAAGCCCCCTTGGATTTGGCAAAGGCCAGGATATCCGCTGTCTGTGCCGCCGCCCCGCCGCCTAACGGGCCTGCTGCGATGCTGACATCAGCCCCCAGCTTGAACGACGGCGAAAGGAGGGCGTCCATGCCCTTCTGGGTCATTACCAGGAGGATGATCTCAGATGCCTGGCCCCCTATCTGAAACCCGAAAGACACCGACCCCATGGTATAGAAGGCCGGATAACTCCAGTGACCGGTCTTGTCGTCTCTGGTGAGAACCAGGCCGCTGCCGCCTTCTGCTCCAAACATGAAACCGCCTTTCAGGCTCTGGGGTATAATGAATATGCCCTTGGCCTTTTTCAGATTCGACCTGACCCATCCCATGGCCGGGTCTCTGATCAGGGCGTTGAAGGTATTGGTGGCATCTTCCACCAGCTTTTCCTGGTTTGAATAATCCTTTTGAGCCCCTGCACTGGCCATCGAACCGCAGACCAACATAGACAGGGCAGCCAGACATGCCAGCAATCCGGAAATATTTCTAAACATTTTCTCTACTCCTTTTTTCACGTCATTCAGGCAGTTCCAGTACGGCCACTGAGCGCGGCTGAACCGGCAACCTATGGTTGTCAAGAATCTTGCGCCTGTCCCTGTCTGCTATATCCTCCGGACAGGGCTGGCTTGTGTCTATAGTAACACACCATTTCCGCCCCCCGGCGAGAACAGGTATTTTCATCTCGATCACATCCTCTGACATGTTGAGGATGATGTGCAGATGCTCTTCACCTGGACCTGTGGCAGCCAGAGTATACGATAGGACCTGTGCTTCAGGATCATCCCATGCAGGCTCTTTCAGATCGATGCCGTACCACGTGACGTCCGGGATGCCGGAACGGTCCGTATTTCCGCCGGTAAGAAAATAACGCCTCATCAGGCATGGATGCCGCTTCCTGAACGCTATCATCTCCCTGACAAAGCGTAGAATGTCCCTGTTTTCTTCAACCTGTCTCCAGTCGAACCAGCTGAGTTCATTGTCCTGGCAGTAGCAGTTATTGTTGCCCTTCTGGGTCCTGAGCACTTCGTCTCCGGCGAGCAGCATGGGCAGACCGTGACTCAGGAGCAGAATCGCCATGAAATTCTTCACCTGTTTCCTGCGCAGCGCAGCCACCGCAGGATCGTCCGTGTCGCCTTCCACGCCGCAGTTCCAGCTCAGATTGTTGCTGCACCCATCCCGGTTGTCTTCGCCGTTGGCCATATTGTGTTTCCGGTTGTAACTGACCAGATCGTACAGCGTAAAACCGTCGTGGCAGGTAACAAAATTGATGCTGTTGATCGGAAGCCGACCGGATGATTCATAGAGGTCGCTGCTTCCTGTAAGCCTGGTAGCCAGCTCACCTATCAGGCCCTTGTCCCCCCTGACGTATTGACGGATGAGATCCCTGTACCTTCCATTCCATTCAGCCCACCTGAAGCCGGGAAATCCCCCTACCTGATAGAGCCCGCCGGCGTCCCATGCCTCTGCAATCAGGGAAGTATAGGCAAGTACATCTGAGAATTCTATGTCCCACACCACAGGTGCATGGTACATGGGCCTGCCGTCCTCACCCCGGGCCAGGACACTGGCCAGATCGAACCTGAATCCGTCCACATGGAATTCTCTGACCCAGTATTCGAGGCATTCCACTATAAATCTGGCCACCAGCGGGTGATTGCAGTTCACCGTGTTGCCGCATCCTGTATAGTCCAGGTATCTGCTTCGGTCCTGCAGATCCAGGTGGTAAAAACCCCGGTTGGCAAATCCCTTGAAATTAATCACCGGACCGTCGGAACCACCTTCTGCAGTATGGTTGAATACCACGTCGAGGACGATACTAATGCCGGCCCTGTGCAGTTCCTTCACCATGTCCCGGAACTCCTTTCTGTGGGTTCCGGAAAGAGGAGCTACACAGTAGCCGGGGTGGGGGCTGTAAAAACTGTGGGTACTGTAACCCCAGTAATTCTTTAGCCCTCTCATCCGTGCGCCCTCCGGCACATCCTGTTCATCAAAGGCCATCACGGGCAGGAGCTCCACCACTGTAACCCCTAACTCCTGCAGATAAGGAATTTTTTCCACAAGCCCTGAGAAGGTGCCGGGATTCGCCACGCCGGATGAAGGATGGCGGGTAAAACCGCCCACATGCAGTTCATATATTACACTCTCCTCCGGAGGCTGACGAAGCGGCCGGTCACCCTCCCAGTCATAATCTGAATCATCCACCACCATGGCACGCATGGACGGATAGCTGTCTGCCTCCGGCAGGCAGGCAAGGGGTCTGTCCCACAATACGTCTGTCACGGCCCTGGCCCACGGATCCAGAAGCTCTCGCCTCCTGTCGAATCGAAACCCGCTCCGCCTGATATCATCCGGACCATCCGCCCTCCATGTATAGGAGATTCCTGAAGGCAGGCCCTCAACGTAAACGTGCCAGAAGTAAAAGGTCCGGTTCAGCTCCGGATCCAGGGAGATCACCTGGAACGGGTTTTCACTATCAGGTTTCTCGTAGAGCAGAAGTTCCACTGCCGTGGCATGGCGGGTAAACACGCAGAAATTTACGCCGCCTGAATCCGGTATTGCTCCGGGCGGATATCGCCGACCGGGGCTTGTCCTGTAATATTTCATAGTCTGTGAATTGCCTCTTTCAAGAGCAGGAAATCTCCGGACAATCAGGCTGTTCCTGATCCAGAGTCCGGTATTTCACACTGGTTACATAAAATGTATTACCTGACACATGCAGATTGATAAACATTTTCGGATGAATCCCGAAAAATAATACAGATCTGCCCTTGGCATTGATCCTTCTGTTGGACTACAATATATAAAATACGTGGAAGTTCTCCAGGAAAATTCGAGGTACTGCACATGGAAAAAGTCGTAAACATCAGAGAAAGAAAACCAACCGGCCGGGGACGTCTCAGGAGACTGGAAGAGATTAAGCACGAACTCTTCAAATACCACGGTGTCGATCTGGACGAACTAATGGCCTCTGAACCGGCGACAAGTCTCACCATAGCAGAATTCGAGGATCTTACCCAGGGGATTCTGGGGGCCATCGATAATTTCTGTGAAATACATCCAAAGATTACAGTACACGACGTCCTTTACACCCTTGAAAACGTTAAAGAGATTATCAGAGAAAATTCCACAGTCGAAGATGAAGAATAGGCCATCCCGGCATGTCAGCTCAAAAAAGCAGCCATATTTGATTCCATGATCTTCCAACAGACCAGGTCTGTTTTACACCATATCTGAAAGGTTAAGCTGTAATGGCCAAAATAGCAGTAGCTGGTTCTCGCAGTATAGAATCCTATGAATTTGTAAAGGGCGTACTGGAAAATCTCCTGGTCCAGGGAGACATAGTGCTTTCCGGAAATGCCCCCGGCGCCGACCGCCTTGGAGAACGCTATGCAGCTGAAACCGGCCTCGAAGTCAAGATAGTGCCGTCTAAATGGGAGCAGCACGGGCTCAAGGCGACCATGATGCGAAACGAGGTGCTGCTCAAGGCGGCGGACTGCGTGATATCTCTCTGGGACGGAAAATCTGAAGGCGGAAGACACATGCTCGAGATATCCAAGAGAGACAAGAAGCTCCTGGCTGAAGTCAGGCCGGACGGATTCATGAGGCTTTATCTCAATCCCCGACTCTTAAGGTAAATCGGCTTCAGGATAGTGTATCTGTGGCGTTATCAGAAACTCGACGTACGAATAGTACGACTTCGCTTCCGATGTCTTGCATCTGCACTATCCTGAAGCCGACTCCTGTTAACGCAGTAAAAATAAAATCAACAAACTCAGACAACTGCGACCTCAGCCGAAACTCGACGTACGAACAGCCCTGCAGGGTGCATTGCATCCACCAAAAACGACATTGATAATGACGATACTTTTTGGGTGCGTAAAACGCAATCTGCGGTCAGGTGAAGTCGGTCTTGAATCTTTTAACTCATATGGGACATCTCGAAAGATCAGGAATTTTGTTTGAGGCCAAGGCCGAAACCACCAGCCATATGCACCTCCGGATATGATGATGCGTACGGGAGGCGGTTTCCCTGGAATGTTTTCTACCCGCGGGCAGGCACATCATGACATGAACAGGCTTCAGGGTCAGCTCAGAAAACATGGAAGGAAAATCCTCCTCCCGTACACCACTTCATTCCATTCATTCCACTCATTCCATAAATATATTGTGACGTATGTCCGGCTGATCAGCAGGATTTCTCAATCCGCTCCATTATTTCCTCCATGGCCCGGCCGGCTACCTCGCCGTGTCCACCTGCCACATAGACCTTTCCACTGTCTCCGGACTGCCTCACCTGCGGATCCAGAGGAATGGCACCCATAAACGGAACATCCATCTCTTCTGCCAGATCTTTTCCTCCCCCTGCACCGAATATGTCATAGACTTCACTGCACTTGGGGCATACAAAACCGCTCATGTTCTCCACAATGCCCAAGACAGGATTACCCACCTTCCTGCAGAAGGTCACAGACCTGCGGACATCATCGACTGCGACTCCCTGAGGAGTCGTTACGATCAGGACCTTTGCATCATTTCCCAGCACCTGAAGCACCGACAGAGGCTCGTCCCCGGTGCCGGGCGGGCAGTCTACAATGAGATAGTCCAGCTCCCCCCAGTCCACTTCCTCGACAAACTGCTTTATCAGCCCCATCTTTACGGGCCCTCGCCATATGACGGCCTCGTTGTCATCAGGAAGCAGAAAGCCGAGAGACATGACCTTGAGATTATTCTCCCACAGCACAGGAACCAGATTGCCCTCTTCAACTCTGGTCTTTTCTGCTGAAAGACCCAGGACCCTGGGAATGCTCGGACCGTGGACGTCCACATCCAGCAGCCCCACCGCCCTGCCCTCACTTGCCAGGGCCACAGCGACATTGGCGGCCACCGTGCTCTTTCCCACGCCTCCTTTGCCTGACAGGACTACGATCTTGTTCTTGATCTGTTCAAGATTCCTATTCTTTTCCTGCCCCTGTTTTTCCCTGTCGGGGCAGCTTTTTACAGAACAGGTGCCGCACTGCCCTTCTTTCTGACCCGACTTGCCATCCCGGGAAACAGAGCATCCGGCGCCGTCCTTTCCGGCTTCTTTTCGCTTAAAAACATTCTTGAATTTCATTGATCCCTCTAATCGTTTCAGAGAACACGTCAATAAGGTGTCATGGTCCATATGCCGCACGGACACGTATCTGCGCAGAAACCGCATGCAATGCATAGGCTGTCGTCTGAAACATAGGCATATACACCGTCCGGACCTTCATTTCTGGAAATGGCATTTACCGGGCATATCGTCTCGCACAGGTGACAATCCCGGCAGGAGCCGCAGCTCAGACACCGGTCAGCCTCGTCTTCAGGGCTCACGCCGCAGGAACTTACAGGACAGTAATGTTCAACAGTGAGGACCTCCCTGTCGATAGCCCGCTTCTTGAACGGGACCCAGAGTTTCCCCTTGATTTCGCTGACAATGAATTCCGCTGTCCTCTTGCCGGCTCCCATGGCATTAGTGACCAGACCGGGTCTCTCCACATCGCCCACAGCAAATATCTTCCTGTCCGAGGTCCTTCCGGCCTCATCGGTCTTTATCCATCCCCTGAAGGTCTCTATGTCTTCCGGCAGGAAGCTCAGGGCAGGCACGTCTCCTATGGAGATAAAAACAGTATCAGCAGGGATCAACTCACCATCGGCAAGGACGAGGCCCTCGTCTGTTACCTCTTTGGTATTGACCGGCCAGCGGAACTGTGCCCCCAGGGCTTCGGCAGCCTCTTTTTCCTTTCCGAAGGCCAGTGGTTTCTGGATGTCCACAAGGGTGACCTTCTCGGCTCCATGCCTGTAAGCCTCGCAGGCCACATCGCAGCCCACGTTTCCGGCCCCGATGATAACGACCCGCTTCCCGACTTTCATGGGCGAGCCACCTTTGACCGACTTCAGGAAATCCAGTGCGGTGACAACCTTTTCCGAACCGGGGAAGGGAATCCTGCGGGGTTCATGGGTCCCCACCGCGACGATCACATAATCAAACTCGGTCTTCAGTTCTTCAAGTTTCTCCCTGGTCATGGTCTCGCCGAAGTGTACATGCAAGTTAGGCATCTTCATGAAGCGCTTTATCTCTTTTTCCCAGATGGCCTTTGGCAGACGATCCCAGGGGATAACCTGAGCGATCTTTCCGCCCAGGTAATTTTCCTTTTCAAAGATATGGGCCTCCACCCCAGCTTGAGCCAGGTGCCAAGCGGCCCCCATACCGCCGGGACCACCACCGACAATGGCAACTTTTTTGCCGAGAGGCTGCGCCGTCTCCGGGAGTGGGACATCCTTGACCGCCCGCCCCAGCATGGCAACATCTATCTGCCTGTCGATAATCGCCCTGGAGCAGTTGTCCATGCAGAGGTTGGGGCATATGGCACCGCAGACAGACGCAGGAAGAGGTGTATAACGGAGGGTGAGCCTGTAGGCCTCTTCTGTCTTTCCGTCCCTGATGAGGCGCAGACGGTCCACCGTAGGGATGTGAATGGGACAGTAGAAAGTACATGGAGCAGCAAACTCCCTGTTGGCCCAGAATGGCCTCCTGCGTCTCATCTCTCCGCTTTCGACCACTCCTATGACGCTCCTGTCAAGTTCAGGAGCCAGATCTCTTAGAGGATCTCCGCCGCCAAAACCCTGATCCCATATTTTCTTTCGGAACTCCTGCATGTTCATGTGACCGCTGTAGATCAGGGCCTTTTCCTGAGGTGTGAGCGCTATAAGCAACTTCCATTCATCCCTGACGGAAAAGAGATCAAGCAGATCCGGCCTGCCTATCTCTTCCAGATAGCCAGGCATTTTTTCCATGAGCCAGTTCCACTGTTCGTCATCCGGGTCGGTGAGCCGCACGTCATTTCTGGAATAGGAACCATCCGTCTCACCCCTGTAAAAGACCCACCCCCCGACCATGCCCACGCATGGACGGTAGCCTAGAATGTTTCCGGGATTCTTCGGCTCAAAACCACAGACCACACCTATGCCGCCGCAGTTGAATTCGGCAAACGTGTCACCCACCGATCCCAGCACCCACAGTTCCGGACGCTGGTATTCCGGATTCCACTTGGTCATTGTGAGCCCCCTGGCCCCGATGGATCCTCCGACCATGACCCTGCCCTGGGCCATTGCATTACAGACGCCGTTGGTGGCGTCTCCCATGACGGTAATCTCGGCTCCTATATTGAGGTAGCCCACATCGTCGGATGCCGGGCCTTCACATACTATTCTGGTACCGGGCCTGCCCATGCACCCGAGCCGCTGACCCGCAGGCCCTCTGACCGTGATATTGATGCGGCCGCTGTCCCTCCATAGCCTGCCACCTACATTGTGCTGTCCATAGACTTCCAGGACAAGGTCACTGGAACGGCCTGCAGCCTCCCGCACCATCTCCTCAAAGTCCTTGGAACTTACTCTCTTGCCTTTTTCGTCTATTCCTCTAACGGTTACTGTCTGTTGCATTGCAATTCATATCCTGATTATGGACAGGCATCGTCCAGTTTAATGGTATCGAATCAACACACGTATCTTATCTGCAGACGCTCAGCGGCATCGGCATCAGCAATACCAACTGCATCCGACATCCCGATGGGCAGGCTCTGTGATCTGCCCAGCGGAGCCATTATCTTCTTCATCTCCGTCCTGATTGCCATGAACACATCCACCACTCTCTGGGCCACATCGTCGGGATCGAGACGCCTGTAAAGCTTGGGATTCTGGCTGGTAATCCCCTTTGGACAGATGCCCAGATTGCAGACATTGCACCGGTTCTTTTCACTGCCCAGACACCCTGCGGCGGCCTGCATGACATATTTTCCGATATGCACCCCGCTGGCTCCCAGCATTATGAGGGCCATGCCGTTCTGTGTAACGTTACCGTTCTTTCCCACACCGCCGGCGGCAAACAGCGGAACCTCATTCTGCTTGCCCTGAGCCACCAGATCCAGGTAGCATTCTCTCAGATTCGATGCTATGGGATGCCCCATGGCATCCATACTCACATTGTATGCAGCACCTGTTCCGCCGTCGATCCCGTCTATAAGCAGGGCGGATGCATAGGGATTCCGGACCAGATTGTTCAATACGGCTTTGGCCGAGATGGAGCCTGATATCTTCGGGTAAACCGGCACCTTGAAATCCCACGCCATGGAAAGGGTCTGTATCATCTTCATGACACTTTCCTCGATGGAATAAAGGGTCTGGTGTACAGGCGGGGACGGAAGATCCACCCCCTCTGGCACTCCCCTCAGCCGGGCTATGAGCTTGCTGACCTTGTACCACATCAGCAGACCGCCGTCGCCCGGCTTGGCCCCCTGGCCGTACTTGATCTCTATGGCGCAGGGGTCACACTGTCTTTCAGGTATCGCCCTTATTATCTCGTCCCAGCCGAAATACCCGGATGCTATCTGGAGAATAATATATTTCAGAAACGGACTCTTCAGCACCCATGGAGGACAGCCTCCTTCCCCTGTAGCCATCACTACCGGGATGCCAAGAACCTCATTGCAATAGGCCACTCCCTGCAGGAGCCCCAGCCACATATTGGGTGAGAGCGCACCGAACGACATGGAACCGATTATGAATGGAAATATCTCTCTTACAGGCGGTATCCACTCATTATTTGCCTTGCGCCTGAGAAACTCCTCAGGTGGGACGATCCTCCCCAGGATAGTGTTCAGCTCGAACTCGTGGCGACCGGCATCGAGAGCAGGGTCAGTCAGCATGGATATCCTGGTGAATACAAGCCTGTCCAGGTTTGTTTCTCTGACATTTCTGCGGCCTCCCCTCTTCCATGCATCACCTTTCTGGTTGCTGAGAAAACGCAGACGGTTGTCATTGGGGTTGGGTTCCGGGGCGATGGCCTCGTTGGGACAGACCATGGCACACATACCACAGCCTATGCACTTGTGTTCCACATCGGTTCGCTGGCGTATCCCCATGAACGTGCGGTATTCGTTCCCGAGCCCCCCACCTATGGCCAGCTTCGGCATGCGCTGCCGCCTATAGGCAAGGTGTATGGCCTGTGTCGGGCACACTGCGGTACAACGGCCGCACAGAGTGCATCTGTCCTCCCTATGCTGGACAATCCACGGGAGATCTGCTGGAATCAGGCTGCCAGGGGAAACGGAAATGGATCGAATTGAGACCATATCTTGTACTCCTTTCTGTCTGGAGGAACTACCACGGTATTTTCACGCATTGGCTGAAAATCCAGAGAGCGGTCACGGTCTGGGATCATGGCTTCGACCCCGCACATTTCAGACGCCATTGCCCACTCTCCGGGTTTGCCGCCTATGGTGCCGGGACGCAGCTTCTTGTGATCCATGACCAGCAGACATGTTTCATCCGGAAGAGACCCAATGACACAGTTTGGCCCGTCTATTATAAGGCGTCTGGTTGCATTTCTGAGTCCGACCAGAAAGTCCCCCTGGGGATGCCTTTCAAGTTCTTCTGTTTTGAGCGGCGTAATGACATGTTTGTAGGCCTCCAGGGGTAGTTTGAGCTGTTTCAGGCAATAATGCAGGATATGAGCAAAAACCTCGCTGTCGCTCTGGTAGCCGATGTATCCCGGATAATTCATGCCTGTAAGCCAGTCCTTTATGGGTATGAATGCCGTATTTTCTCCATTAGTCATGGTAGCCACTCCCTGGATAAAAAACGGATGGCATGCATACAGATTGATGCCCCAGTTGGTGTTCTGCCTGCCCTGTGCCATGACAACCCTGGCCTGAATGCGGTCATCATCGAGCCCGAGTGCCTTTCCAACGGCCAGAGGCCATCCAACTTCCTTGATCATGGCCACGTCAGGCCAGAATGAGAATACGGTCAGGTCGTTTCCGTGGTCCTCACCGTCTCTACGCAGTGCAAGGCGGGTGAGCATCAGGTGCTTTTCAACCTCTTCCTGGTCGAAACCATCCCAGGCACCTGGAAGGCTGTACACACGGGTCAGATACCTGTATCTGTCTTCCCTGGCCTCTATCTCTGACAGATCCGTCTCGAATTCATGGTCATATTTCAGCTCGAAACCTTTTTCTTCCATGAATGCATTGAGGCGATGAAGGGCTGCTTCCGTGTGGGCTATACCGGAGAGAATAGGGCGTTTCTTGCTGTAGTTGTAATCTGAAAAATCTATTCCCCTGAGCAGAAGCCCCAGCCCGCTTCCATCAAACCCTTCCTGCATTGCCTCCATGGCCTCCAATATGGAGTATGGAGAAAAAGGATCCGTGGCTGTTTTAAGGGCTAAACGACACATTTACTTCCTCCCTTTTCAGTGTAATCAGGCAGGCGAAGATACCGCACCGGGTTCTCGTGCCAGAAGCCTGGTGTTCCTGACGAGGGCCTATCCATACATGGACTTTTCGCCCGATCTCTGTGATGCAAAACATAATGCTACAGATATCAAGTACATATCTGAGATTATTATTGCCAGACGCCTTGATCCCTGACGAAAAACCTCTATTCAGGACAGACACCAACGAATATTTAAAAAAGATGCCGCAAAATGACTGTGTCCTTAAATACCACATAGCCTGACTTGTCAAGGGAGAGGCCCAAAGTAAAAGACGGAGCGTGGAGGAGCAGGGCTGGAAGACCGTGGAACCTGGAAAGAGCGGCCCGTGACGTCTGCAGGCAGCATGGATTTTCTTCCTTCAGGACGACTCTGAAAATCAGTAATCTTGTTCCGGAACAAGCCTAACGAAACAACAATCTCAGACCTGCTGGCGATATTTCCAGGATGTTTTTTCAGGTACAGCAGGTTGTAGGGCAGAAGAACATTTTTTGAGATGCACCATGAAGAGTAACATCCATTTGGTCAGCCAGTTCGCAACGCCTCCGAAGGATTGACCTTGGCGGCCTGCCGGGCAGGATAAATGGTGGCCAGAAAACATATCAGCAGAGCTGACAGGGCTATTATTGCCACATCAGCAGGATACAGCAGGACCGGCAGGGTGTCGAAACTGTATACCTGGCTGACTTCCTTGGGAAGACGTATGAACTTATACCTGCTCAGGAGGGCACACAGGCCTACCCCGCCTGCCACTCCGAGGGCGGTACCGATAATGCCAACAAACATCCCGTTGTAGACAAAAATCCTGAGAATCTTCCGGTCAGTGGCTCCCAAGGCCTTCAGAATGGCTATATCCTGGTGTTTTTCCATCACCATCATAATCAGCGTGCTGACAATGTTGAAGGATGCAACCAGGACGATCAGGGTCAGAATGATGAACATGGCAAATCTCTCCAGTTTCAGTGCTGAAAAAAGGTTGCGGCTCATCTGCTGCCAGTCCATGGTCCAGAAGGGGAATCCGAGTCTGTTCTGGATGGCTTCCGCCAGTTCTGCCGAGGCATAGATATCTGAAATCTTTATCTCGAAACCATGCACCCTGTCGCCGAGTCCCAGGAGTTTCTGAGCAGCCGTGAGGGGAATAAAAGCCAGGGATGCATCAAATTCATACATGCCGGTTGTGCTTACACCTGCCACATGAAAAGTCCGGATCCTGGGGAGCATGCCGACCGGTGTAATGGTGCCGCTGGGCAGTATCACCTGGATGGACTGGCCTGTTGATACGCCCAGATTCCGCTGCAGTTCCTGTCCCAGAATGATGGGCGGCGGCCCCTTGCCGGTATAATCTCTGAAGGCCTCAAATCCCGCGCCTGCCACGATCTTCCCTATGTTTATGAATTCTCTTGATCCGGTCTCCACCCCCCGTATCGATGCCCCGCTTACCGCGCTCCCGGAGCTCAGGAGGGCCTGGATATATACGATGGGTACTGCCGCCTCCACCGTGACATCAGGCCGTTTTCCTCTCAGCCCTCTCACAAAATCGGCAAAATGTCCCGAAGAAGGTTTTGAAATACCCTTCAGGTCACTGCGTACGGACTCCACATTCCCAAAGGAGCCATAATAATTTCTGACAATTATGTGAGAATTTATTCCCAGAATCTTGGTCCGCAGATGATCTTCAAATCCGGCCATAACCGCTATGACCACGATCAGGGCCATAACCCCTACCGTCACCCCGGCAACCGAAATAAACGTAATCAGGGAAATAAAGGTCTGTTTCCGTTTGGCCCTGAGATACCGCAGGGCCATGAACACCTCATAATTCATGAGCTGAAGAACACCTTTCCACGAAACTGTCGGCACACCGGCGGATGAAACCGGTTAATTCGGTTCGCGAGTTTGCCAAAGATGTAAAGCGGATAGAGCGCAGACGTACTCT
>DTYO01000199.1 GCA_012961845.1 Thermodesulfobacteriaceae bacterium | reverse complement strand
AGGATCAAACAGGCCCGTTCGGAAAAAATAAAAATTTAAAATACCCGGACACAGGAAGGTCCCCGGACCGGGGCCCGGGAACCTCGACGGTTTTTTCAGATGTATGAAGAGTGATGTGCCATGAACCCGTATAATCCGGGATAAACAGCCGGACCCAGCCTCTACCGGCGGCGGTGCGGCGGTCTCATCATGGAAAACTTGTCAAGCTGTTCCCCGGAAAGGCTGCTCAGGAAGGCCGCTCTGGCATCTACTGCTCTGTTGTAGAGTTCGGGATGACTTCCTGCGTATTCTGTCTTCAACCTGTTTCTCACAGTCTCAAAGTCAGGATCAGGGGCATTTACCTCGGCCCTGAACATAAAATGTGTGCGTTTCATTGTTTTTCTGGCCTGCATTACCGTTTCGGCATCTGCGGGACTGTTTTGAATAGCAGTCTTTCTGAGCTCCCGGAAGGAATTATGCATATCACCCAGGAGTGTCATCTGGTTGTCATCAAGCTCCAGGGTTTTTTTCAGGTATTCTGAACGGTTCTGGAAGTCACCGCACTGGCAGCCGCCCTGACCCTGCCCCATGCATCCCTTCCTCTGCTGGCAGTCGCAGTCGGCACACTGGCAGTCCGACTGCCCCTGAACTGTGGCACCATGGGCGCACGGCCTGTTTCCGCAGTTGCCCGGACCGCCGCCGTGCCAGGCCATTGAAACGGCAGGCAGGCAGAACATGGCAAGAGTAATAATTGCAGCTGCAGATTTTTTCTTCAAATTTCCCATCATTTTGCGTTTCTCCTTTCACTGATGTCTGTAATGATATTTCCATACCTTGTCTGTCAGGATCATGATATCCATCCAATGTTAAGATATGATGTGGATGGCGGGAAAAAAATGTAAATATTTTGTAAAGGCCGGTTTACGCACGCCTCATGCAGGTGTTATCCGTATGGAATAGAAATGGAAATTCTTGTAATTGACGACGACAGAAAGCTGTGCAGGCTCATAAAAGAATACCTGAAACCCATGGGATTCAGGATTACAGAGGCACATTCCAGCTCTGTTGGGTTGGAACTGGCCCTTTCAGGCCGATTCGAAGCGGTGATTCTTGATGTGATGATGCCTGGGATGGACGGGTTTGAAGCGTTGCGGCGGCTCAGACAGAAGTCTGATGTGCCAGTATTGATGTTCACCGCCAGAGGAGATGAAACGGACAGGATAGTCGGCCTTGAGATGGGGGCAGACGACTACATACCGAAGACTTTTTCTTCGAGAGAACTCCTGGCCAGACTCCGGGCAGTCATGAGGCGCTCCAGCAGGTCATACAGTGATGCCGCAAGGCCTGACCAGGCGGCCGTATCGAAATCCGGGCCAGGCAGCATAGGCGGACAGGCAGAAGGTATCATCGCACAGAAGGATCTCAGAATAAACATGAATTCCAGGACAGTTTACCAAGATGACAGGGTACTTGAGCTCACGCCCCTCGAGTTCGACCTCCTTTCCACCCTGGCAGGAAACCCGGGCCGCGTACTCACCCGGGACACCCTGATGGAAGCTGTGTCAGGCCGCGATTACATGGTATTCGACCGTTCCATAGATGTCCACATCTCTTCTCTCCGCAAAAAACTGGGAGACGATCCCAAGGCTCCGGGCTATATCAAGACGGTGAGAAGCGTAGGATACATGTTTCTGGACTGAGTGGACAAAACATTGGAAATCAAACTTTCCATATTTTCCAAACTCCTGATCTGGTTTTTTCTGAATCTGGGCCTAATAGCAGTCCTGCTCGTCATATTTTTCCAGGTCAGGTTCCATTTTTCTCCTGACTCCCCCCTGACCGGTCCGTCATTCCAGAAAACCCATTCCATGCGCAAACTGCTCCGCCGGGAACTCAGCTCGTCCCAGCGCAGCATGTGGAATGAAATACTGGAAAAATATGGGCATGCCTTTGACCTGGAGCTGTTTCTTTATTCCATCAGGGGAGAAAAAATTACAGGTATTCAGGGAAACGTCCCGGAGGAAGTGCTTAACAAGATCCGGGCAAAGTGCCGATGTGCAGATCCATCATGGGGAAGCTGCAGAAAGCTGCCTCCAGACCGTAGAATACACAACAACCTTGGCAGGTTCGATCTGTCCGGGCCAGCCGGCAGGCCTGGACGCCCGCCGCTCATGTATTACAAGACCGAGACTCCAGACAGGTACTGGATGGCCTTCATGCTGCCTGTTTTCAGTGAAGAAACCGGAACAGTCCTGCCGGTCATTCTGCTTGCAGCCACAGATTCGCTGTTCGGCGCCGGGCTGTTTCCGGATCCCCTGCCGTGGATCGTAACCGCACTGGTGGTAATCACTGTATCGCTGCTGTGGTGGTTTCCAATGGTACGCCATCTGACAAGACCGCTTTCCGCAATGAACCGGGTTACCGAAGAGGTATCCAGGGGCAATTTCGATGTACAGCTTGACACCGGCAGGTCCGACGAAATAGGCAGGCTGGGAAGATCCATTGAAACCATGGCGTCAAGACTGGCGGATTTCGTGGAGGGCAGACGCCGGTTTCTCAGCGATGTAGCCCACGAACTCTGTTCGCCTCTCGCCAGGCTCAGGATGGGCCTCGGAATAATGGAAAACAGGATCGAGGCCTCGCAGCGGGATATTTTCCGCGAAGTGTCTGACGAAGTGGACAGCATATCAAAGCTGGTAAACGAACTGCTGTCTTTTTCCAGGGCTGAACTCAGCCCGGAAGACATCAAACTCTCTTCAGTCAATCTGAAAAAGACCATACAGCCGATACTGGAACGGGAGAAAGGCACGACAAATGTGACTATGGCGGGGATAGACGATGACATGTGCGTGAACGCCCAGCCCGAACTCCTCTCCAGGGCCGTTGCAAACCTGGTCAGGAACGCTGTCAGGTATGCAGGCGAATCCGACCCGATTCAGATCTCAGCTGAACAATCCGATGGATGCATACGGATCAACTTCGACGATTCAGGTCCTGGCGTACCGGATGAACTCCTCCCCAGGATTTTTGATCCGTTCTTCAGGATAGAAAAAGACAGAGGCCGTGACACCGGAGGAGCAGGGCTTGGCCTTGCAATAGTCAAGACATGCATAGAGAGCTGCAGAGGCACGGTAAGCGCCGAAAACCTCAGGCCCGCAGGCTTCAGGGTCACGATAGAACTTGAAAGATCACCCTGAACATGCAGCCAGCAGGTTTTAGGCTGGCTAGTTTGCACACCCACACAGCCCTTTCCAGACACATGCAGGTTTCACCCGGTTAAGAGCTTGCCACTCTGTCTCCGGTTCAATTACTCATCGAGGCTGATGGCGCTCTTGGTCTTTGCCTTCCGTTTCTGCTCCTTGAGATCAAACTCGTCCACGCAGGAATCCTTTTTTATCATTACGCAGTCGAGATAATCCACTATCTCCATGACACAGGCCCTTATGGCCTTGCCAGCGGGAGTCTTGGCAAATCCGCCCATTTGGCTCCTAAACCCGCCGAAATGGAGGCCGACATCCACTCCTCCTCCACTGGAATTGGCCTCTATGGACCTGGAATGGACAATCTCACCGGTAGTGGTATCCACTACTCTCAGGTCCACTGAGATGTAGGCCTTGTCCTTTTTGCCGCCCAGGCGGATAGGGCCAAACGAAAAGCCGCCACCGACACCGCTGGTACGTTCCTCATATGAAGTTACAGTTCCCATGACCAGGTATTGGGCTCCGGTAAGCCTGCCCATCTTTGCAGCCGTACTCTTCCTGACTCTTCCGCTTGCTCCAAGGTCCTGCTCTCTCAGCACATGCTTCAGCTTGCTGCGCTCCACCACCCTGAAGTGCCCGAGAGATGAGAGTTCGTTGCTGACCATTCCGGCCAGATCCCACCCCATTCCGGTCCTCCACCACGATGCATGTGCAGTGTTCCTGAACTCCGCCACACCTATGCTGGGTTTGGATCCGGCCATGACAACACCAGCAAAGCTGGTTGACAGACCAATCAATAATACTGCAAGAAAAATAACCCGGGTTTTT
This sequence comes from Thermodesulfobacteriaceae bacterium, assembly GCA_012961845.1. GTDB lineage: Bacteria > Desulfobacterota > Dissulfuribacteria > Dissulfuribacterales > UBA3076 > DTYO01. The sequence goes on along the minus strand of DTYO01000199.1, from coordinate 15,911 downwards.
CTCATCAAATCCTCCTTTTTTATAAATATGGATGTTATTGTTACGTATACTGTATCACATCCTGAATTATCAAAATGGTACCTCCAGAATTCAGGAATTATGCTCCGGAACAGAGTGCACAACAAAATTAACGCAGACACAGCAATATTTCTCGGACTATTTTTTAGCGTACAACACAGTTGCGGAGTAGAAGAACAACTTTCGGGCCCATATATTACTCTCGCATACCCATATCAGCTTTATGGATCAGAGGCGACAACTCGAGATCTGCCGGCACATTTCCTTTATTTATCTGCTCATCGGCCGGAAATTCCGAATACTTGAGATGGCAGCCCGGCGAAGAAACCTATTATTCGGGATTATTCGGTCCACAGATCTGCCTGAGATGTGAGACGGCACGGACCGAATGCATCCTGCCGATTTCAGTCCCTGACAATGCAGCATATCCGGTGAATCAGTCTTCTAGGGTAGAGGTATCTCCCAGCTCCATACCCAGTTCCTGGGCCTTGAGGAGACGCCTCATTATCTTGCCGCTCCTAGTCTTGGGAAGCCTGTCGACAAAATCCACCTGGCTCGGTGTGGCTATGGGGCCAAGTTCGTGGCGTACGTGGCGGACTATGGTCTTTCTCAGTCCATCGGAGGCCTCCTTGCCGGCAATGAGCACCACATAGACCTTTATGCTTTCACCCTTTATATCGTCCGGAAGACCTATTGCAGCCGCTTCCGCCACCGCAGGATGGCTGACAAGCGCATTCTCCACATCGGCGGTCCCTATCCTGTGGCCGGCCACGTTCAGCACATCATCGGACCGGCCGAGGACGGAAAAATAACCATCCTCGTCGCAAACCGCCACATCACCCGTGAAATAGCATCCAGGTATGACATTCCACACTTCTTCATATTTTTCCGGATTGCCGTATATGGTGCGCATCATGTAAGGCAGAGGCTGCCTGATCACAAGGTTTCCTCCTTTGCCCGCCTCCACCGGTCTGCCTTCGCTGTCCACCACATCAGCCACAACACCAGGCATGGGCTTGCCGCACCTGCCGGGTTTAGTGGACATCGAAGGCATGGTGCCCAGCATGGGAGAAGCCACTTCGGTCTGCCAGAAGTTGTCGATACAGTGGCCTCTGTTCCCGAGTATCACCTCCTGTGCAAAATGCCAGGCTTCAGGATTGAGAGGCTCTCCTGCACATGCCAGGATCCGCAGAGTGGACCTGTCATATTTTTCCACGTGTTGCCTGCCGAAGCGCATGAACATCCTCAGTGCAGTAGGCGCTGTAAACATCACCGACACACCGTACTTCTGGACCTTTTCCCAGACCACGCCCTGGTGAGGATAATCAGGTGCGCCTTCACGGATCAGGACGGTTGCCCCGGCACACAGTGGGCCGTAGACAATGTAAGAATGCCCGACGATCCAACCTATATCTGACGTGGACCAGTAGACATCCCGGTCCTTTATGTCGAAGAACGCCCTAGTAAGGTAATAGGTTCCGACCATGTAACCCCCATGGACGTGCATAACCCCTTTGGGTTTGCCGGTCGTGCCAGAGGTATAAAGGATGAACAGCGGATCTTCCGAATCCATTGCCTCGGCATCGCACCTGTTGGACTGGCTGCTGAGTATATCCCAGAAGTCTTCTTCACCGTCGTTGAATTCAATAGCTGGTTCCTGACGCCTGAGCACGATCACAGTTTCCACAAAATCAATGTCCTTCAGTGCATCATCCACGGTTGCCTTGAGCCTCACCACCTTGCCCCGGCGGTATCCCACGTCGGCACACACGACCACCCTGGCACGGGAATCTTCTATGCGGGTCCTGAGTGCTCCTGATCCCATACCTGCGTATACCACGGAGTGCACTGCCCCTATCCTGGCACATGCAAGCATGGCGACAGCGCCCTCAATGGTGAGAGGCATGTAGATCACCACCCGGTCTCCCCTGCCTATGCCCTTGGCCTTGAGAGCGTTTGCAAACTGGTTTACCCTGTCTCTGAGTTGACCGTAAGTCGCAACCCTTTCCTCGCCTTCTTCTGACAGCCATATGATGGCCACCTTGTTTCTGCGCCATGAATCCGCATGTCTGTCCAGGGCATTCAGCGTTATGTTCGTTTTCCCCCCGACGAACCAGCGGTGGCGGGGCAGATCAACCTCGCGAACCCGCGTCCACGGTTCGATCCACTCGAGTTCCTGGGCTATCTGGCCCCAAAACCCTTCAGGATCACGGATGGAGTAGGCGTATACGGAATCATAATCCTTGATAAATGCTTCTTCCCTCACCCTTGCAGGAGGATCCACCTTTTCGCTTATTCTGGTAAGAGCCTGTATCTGATCATCAAAAGCACCCAAATTGTTTTCCTCCCCTGACTGATAATTCCGGATTATTCGCTTCAAAAGCCAAGTAAATGCTAATTGCTTTCAATTACAGCAGGTTATGTAAATATAGTGAGTCAAAAACTGCACCAAAAAGGTGCAGCGAATTCAACGAAAAAGTGTTCGGCATTTGAAGCCGCGAGGGGCTTGAGTTTTCACAAAATCTGCTGCACTGTCAGGGCTTTGAAACAGCAAAGTTCGTCTGCGCCCCTCAGCCTTACATCTTTGGCAAACCAGCTAACCGAATTATCCAGGATAATCGAACGGTATTGTCTGAACAGATACTACTTCGATTTTCTAAACTTGGGAAGAGTTCAGATCCATACCCAGACCGGGTTTCGGAACCGGATCCTCGGTCTGAAAACATTCCTCTTAGTTTCCGGACACAATAATCGGGATTGATGTTGATGCCACACTCGGTTAAAAGATATGAAGCATGTCTTTACAGGGCACAGCATCTACCGTGATGGCAGGCACCCGAAGCACAGGGAGAATTCATACGCATCCGCCACCTCGGATTTTGCGCCCTCTCAAGGCATACAGATCAGGGAACGAGCTTGAATTTTCTCAATCGATTCCATGAACCAATACGCAGAAACCGCCGCATCCGGCATTCCATGAAATGGAGGCACAGCAGAAATGGACGCCATCAAATGCATCACCACCCGCAGGAGTATCCGCGCATTCAAACAGGAACCGATCGATTCAGATCTACTGCGAAAGGTTGTCGACATCGCCAGATGGAGCCCTTCTTACAAGGACAGCCAGCCGTGGGAAGTCATCATCCTGTCAGGCGAAAGGAAAAAAGCACTTTCGCAGATGATGGTAGATCTTCTCGAAAGAGGTGCAGAGCCCACGCCTGACCTGCCCGCCCCTGTTTCATGGCCTGAAAAAGAGCAGGAGAGGATCGATCATCTGTATGCAGCGAGAAAAGAGGCCACCGGCATAGACCTCAACGACCCGGGGATAATCCAGAAGGCCAAGAAGGCAAACTTCAATTTCTACAATGCCCCTCATGCATTCTATCTGCTTCAGGACAGCAGCCTGAGCCAGTGGTCCCTGTTCGACCTGGGCCTGTTTGCCCAGAGCCTGATGCTGGCTGCCCATGCCATGGGGATCGGCACCGTGCCCCAGGCATTCGCCACGGATTATGCCGGAGAGATCAAAGAATTCCTGGGGATACCATCTGCAAAACGCCTTGTGCTCGGTATTTCCGTGGGTTATCCAGACTGGGATTCGCCTGCCAACCAGTTAAGGACCGACAGGGTGCCTGCTGAAGAACTTATAACCTGGATGGAATAATAATATGCACGAGCATGCAGCGCTGAACGGAGATTCAGCTACACTTCGGTGCAGCGGAAAAAAAGAAAAACTCCGGCAGAAAAAGCTGCCTCAAGAGAGGTCTCCAGAGGCACTCATCAGGGCGAACAAGGCGTCATGTTGATAGTATAGCCCACAGCTTCCGCCGGAGTGAGTTCCCGGACGAACGGAACCTGCCCCTCGCAGTACGCCTGGAGCCTCACCATGCCGTTAGTCTCAAGAGGCACCACCATTTCATACTGTCCGGTATTATCGCCGCATGTGAACATGTGCCTGCCTCCGGCGAGGACCATGGCGCACAGAGGAGTCCCTTCTGAATTGACATTGCCGCTTATGGAGACATATTCCGGCCCGATCCGTGTAAGTGTAAAATCGAATCCTCCGTTGCACTGAACACCGGATTCCAGCAACTGCATAGTCCACAACCCAGTTCCTGTTCCAGCACTGTTGGAACTCAGAGTGACGGATATGTTGATTTCTCCGATTTCTTCATATGAGCATTCCGGGAGTTTTATGGTCATTGTCCCGTCTTCGGCAATAACACCACCTGTCGTGATCTGACCATCTTCAATGAAATAAAATGTACTGCCTGTCCTGACTATTTCCAGGCTGCCGTTTTCATCATCAGCAACCTGGCACCCCTCTGATGCCCAGTTGTTTAAGGTGGTGTAACTCCACCATCCGGTGGGCTCGTAATCGCCAGCCGAAGCAATGCTAGTCCATCCGCCTGAACAGACAAATACCGCCATAAAAAATACCAGGATAGAAATAAAATTTTTCATGACTCTCTCCTTTTATGGGACCGCCTGATAGAATCAAGTTTCCAAAGGAACACTGCCTCTAAATCACTTGTATTATAAGGAAATAAGTCTGTCAAATTTTCCGGCCTGGCCCGGGAGACCTGGCGACTTCCTGCTGCCTTCTGAGACAGGACCAGAACGAAATAAGGCGTGTCGGACACCACTAATGACCAGCCCGGGCGGGCGCTACTGGCGGTTTGATGGCGAGACGGGACAAACCGTCAATCTAAGATTAATGAATCCGTGCCGGATTTATCATGTATCTCTCAGGTTGAAAGCTCGATGTTCATGTGATACTAACCATCACAGGCCATGAACACTTTCTCGAGAGGATTCCAGGGAATTATCTTTGTCGTACTTTTCCTGTCCGGGCTTCCGGCTGTCGGCAGCTCTGCCGGAGCTGTGGAAACCGCCTCCCATGACCTGCCCGGCCAGACGGAATCCCTTGCGGATTCCGATTCCAAACCCGATTTCCTCATGGAACCTTGGGCCATCGAAGCCTGCCGGCTCACCTTTTTTCAGGGTACAGACACCGTCATGGGAGAAGGAGCTGTCAGGGTCAGCAGGGACGACCTGGAAATCACTGCGGACAGGATCATTTACGACATGGGAAGGGGCAGGATAAAATCCAGCGGCTCCGTAGTGATACGCCTGGGCCAGGACGTCTTGAGGGGTGAAGAAGGCGAACTGGACCTCAACACCCATACAGGAACCATAACAGACGGTCATCTTTACCTTAAAAGGAACAACATCCACCTGCTGGCAGACAATATCAGCAAAGTAGGGCCTGAAGAATACCGTGCGGAGGAGGCCGTCATCAGCACCTGCCCGCTTCCAAAGCAGGCCTGGAGTTTCAAATGTTCCGATCTCAAGCTCACAGTTGATGGAATGGCCATTGCCAAACAGACCACTTTCAACATCAGAGACATACCCGTCCTCTGGAGCCCCTGGGTGGTTGTACCCATTAACCGGTACAGGAAAACCGGGCTGCTCCTCCCCTATTTCAGTTCGTCGGACAGGAATGGAATAGGAATCAATGTTCCTTTTTTCTGGGCCATCAACGACAGCATGGATGCCACTTTCTATCAGAATCCCATGAACAAGAGGGGCTGGATGCAGGGAGCGGAATTCCGCTACATGTTTTCACCTTACGATACAGGGATATTTCGATTCAATTTTCTCAGGGACCGCATAGAAGATCAGGATTTCAACAAGGATGGATATTTTAGGGACAACAACACCAGGTGGTGGATAAGGGGCAAGGCCAACCATCACCTTCCCTGGGATATCGAGGCCAAGCTTGACCTAAACCTCATCAGCGACAGGGATTACCTCCTGGAGTTCGACAAGGGGCCCATGGGGTTCGAAGCCACGGACAGGGTTTTTCTGGACCATTTCGGAAGGTCTCTCACAGACCGGACCGATATCAGCCCGGCATCCACGATTCAGTTCGCCAAAAAGACACAGAATTTTTTCGGAGGTCTGGCAGGACGCTACAATGACAACCTGGCAGAAGGAGAACAGGAAAAGGCGATCCAGACTGCGCCCAAGCTGGTTTTTCACGGTTTCAAACAACGCATAATGGATACCCCGGTTTTTTACGATTTTGACTCGTCGTTTGTGCATTACTGGAGCGATACCGGCCTCAGGGACCTGAGACTGGATATTTCACCCAGACTCTCCACACCGGTCAACCTGTTCGGATGGGCCGATCTTCTTTTAAGCGCCGGAGGAGCCGGGACGTTCTATAACGTGAGCGGCGACGATCCGGCCCAGAATCCGGATGACAACCCGGCCAGGGGCACCGGCATTCTGGCTGCCGAACTCACATCTACTTTCGGACGGACATTTTTCCGTGACAGCAGGACACTTTGGAGGCACGACATCAGGCCCAAGATCAGTTACGGGTACAGAAAATCCACGGATCAGGACGACCTGCCGATTATAGATACCAAGGACAGACTGTACGATTCCAGCCGGGTAACATGGTCGATTCTTTCCTATTTGAGCAGCAGATCCCGCACCGGAAACAACAATTTCTCCTATCGAGACCTGGTTCGGGTTTACATGGAACAGAGCTATGAATTTGACGATCCGGAATCCTTTGAGTCCCATGTAACCGGCCTGGAGCCCCGCCGCCTGTCCGATCTCCTGTTCGAGCTGGATATCAGGCCATCCGACAGATTCTTTCTCCGCTATGATACCACGGTGAATTTCTATGGAGACGGATTTACCCGTCACAAGATCCTTGGCAGTTTCTTGAGTTCAGCAGGAGATCATCTGGATTTCGCCTATCTGTATAACAGCGTCACCAGGAATCACCAGCTCAATGCCGACCTGACCCTTGTCCTGACTCCTTCATGGACCGTACATTACATGACTAAGAGGTCCCTGAACGACAACACCATATTCGAATCTGCCTTCGGCGTCAGGTACCAGTCCACATGCTGGTCGCTGGAGGGGATGATCCAGGACGACCAGGAAGACACAAGCATACTGGTGTATCTGGAGTTGCTGGGGATAGGGAGATGGGGCACCGGCATCTGATTGAAATCCGTCGTAGGATAGTGCATCTGCAGCGTTGGAGAGCGCTTGAAGTACAAGGGAGTACGTTTTTCATCCCGGATTATCCACCCTTGCCACAAGCATGATATCCCCGCCCGGGACTTCCTGGATCAGGCGGATCCTGTTCAGCCTGGCAAGCTCAAGCACAGCAAGGAATGTGACCACCAATACGTTTCTTGATCCTGAAGCGAACACTTCAAAGAAGCTGATCTGCCGTTTTCCGGCAAGCAGGCCCTGGATGAGTTCCATCTGTTCGGACAGTGTGGCTCTGGCTCTGCTGATTTCCACCGCTCTCGGAAGCGCACTCCGCCCCAGCAACTCCCTGAAAGCGAATATCAGGTCGGTCAGGCTGGCTTCGAAAACCCTGGGCGCCAGCCCGTCGTTTCCCAAATCTTCTCCATCCCGGTATGCCATGCCGTTTTCCGGCGGCCCGGCTTCCCTGAGGAAGACATCTCTGCCCAGTATCGGCCTGGAATACAGGAATGCTGCCGACTCCCTGATCCCGGCCAGCTCCTGCAGTGGACGGACTATTTCCAGCCTTGGATCGTCTTCCGGATCGGCGGGTTCGGGCCTGGGAAGCAGCATCCTGGATTTGATGTGCATAAGGGTGGCAGCCATCACCAGATATTCACCGGCAACCACCACGTCCAAGGCCTTCATGAAATGAAGATATTCCAGATACTGGGAGGTGACCAGAGCAATGGGTATATCGGTTATATCCAGTTTATTCTTGAAAATCAGATGAAGGAGAAGGTCCAAAGGGCCTTCAAATGCCTCTATTCTGATCTGGCACTCCGGGTCCAAACAGCACTCCGAACCTGTTCCATGGTCGCCCTGGCGACATCCCGGGCCCTGTCAGCTCCCTGCTGAAGGATATGCCCTATCCTACCGGGATCTGCAGACAGCTGATCCCTCCTTTTCCAGACAGGATCCAGAAACGAAATTACGGCTTCTGCCAGTTCCTTCTTGCACGCAACACAGCCCAGGGCGGCCGCCCTGCATTCCGCAACTATCTCTTCAAGGCGCTCTTCAGGCAGATACAGCCGGTGAAGGTTATAGGCTATGCAGCGGTTTTCCGGATCACCGGGGTCACTTTTCCGGGGCCGCTCAACGTCAGTAACCATGGTGGATATCTTCTTTCTGACCTCGTCCGGGGTGTCCGACAGGAAAATCGAGTTGCCGTAGCTCTTGCTCATCTTCCTGCCGTCCAACCCGGGCAGCTTGGGGACTTCCGCAAGGAGCGGGTCCGGTACAGGGAAGACATCTCGGTAAAGGTAATTGAATCTCCTGGTAATTTCCCTGGTCAGCTCCACGTGCGGCAGCTGGTCCACACCCACAGGCACCTTGTGGGCCTTGTACATGATGATGTCGGCGGCCTGAAGCACCGGATATCCCAGAAAACCGTAGGTGGCAAGGTCTTTTTCTCTGAGCTGCTGCTGCTGCTCCTTGTAGGTGGGATTGCGCTCCAGCCATGATACAGGGGTAATCATGGAGAGCAGCAGGCTGAGTTCAGCGTGTTCCATCACATCCGACTGTACGAATATGGTTGCCTTCCCGGGATCGATGCCCACGGCAAGCCAGTCCAGCACCATCTCTTCAATATTCTCGGGTATTTCATATGAATGTTCATAATTCGTGGTCAGAGCGTGCCAGTCTGCCACGAAAAAATAGCACTGGTATTCGTTCTGAAGCCTTTTCCAGTTTTCCAGCACACCGTGCAGGTGCCCCAGATGGAGCTTTCCGGAAGGTCTCATGCCGCTTAAAACCCGCTTTTTCGCCGTACTTTCCATAAACCCTCTCAAAAAGAAAAACCCAGCAGCAATTTATTAAAAAACTGAATCAGCGGGACTATAATGCGGCCGGTAACCCCTGTAAAGACGAGTACAAGTATGATAATAAAGCCATAACGCTCTATTTTCTGGTAGGAATAGGCCAGGTCCGGAGGCAGCAGCCCGACCAGCACCGTGCTTCCGTCCAGAGGGGGAATCGGGATCAGGTTGAACACTGCAAGCCCGATGTTGATCTGGACACTCACCAGGGCCATGTACAGTACAGGCCCGAAATAGGAACCTGGACCCACAAGAGGAACAACCAGGGTCCTGAGCAGAACAGCACTGCCCACGGCAAGGAGAATATTAGCTCCGGGACCAGCCAGCGAGACCCAGATCATGTCTCTCCGGGGATTCCTGAAGTACGCTGGATTTACAGGGACAGGTCTGGCCCAGCCTATGGTCTGTGTAATGAAGAACACCAGGGTCCCCATGGGGTCCAGGTGCCGGAAGGGATTCAGGGTGAGGCGGCCCTGTTGCTTCGCTGTGGGATCTCCAAGCCTGTACGCTACCCAGCCATGAGCCATCTCGTGCACTGTGACAGCCAGGAGAATCGCCGGGGCCAGTATAGAAAATTTCTGTATCAATGCAGCTATATCCATGATATATGCATTATAACTTATGGCATGGGGGTTGGCACTAATTATCAGCTTCCTGGCCGCCCTCTTCCCGAAAGCACCCGATTCCTGTATTTTCATGGTGGAGGTACACGTAACATGACGGAACGCAGAATCGGCCCCAGAAAAGAAAAACCAGATCCACAGAGAGTAGCCATTCTGAGATCCCTTCCAGTGGAGATCAAGGAACTGATAACAGGTGAAGAGGCCCAGGCATTCATGTACCATGAGGAGCTTCCGGATTCCCTGATGGAAAAGCTGAAACCCTATCTGTCGGATATCTCAGGATAACAGACTGTGACCATGAAAACCGGCAGCTGGCTCCGGGCCTTTTTGTTTGATTTTGGAGGAGTGCTTGCAGAAGAGGGGTTCCGGTACGGACTTTATGCCATAGCAGACAGGAACGGGCTCAATCCGGACGATTTTCTGAGACTGGCCACTGAAGTAATATACGAATCGGGTTTTATCACCGGAGATGCCGATGAAACGGACTATTGGGCCATGCTCCGGGAAAAAGCCGGAATTTCAGGTACAGACAGCAAATTCAGAAACGAGATACTGGATCGATTCATAATCAGGCCGTCAATGTTGGAACTTGTCGGGAATCTCAGGGGCCGGGGAATGAGATGTGTCATACTCAGCGATCAGACCTGCTGGCTCGATATCCTTGAGCAGCGATATCACTTCTGCAGATATTTTGATGCAGTCATCAACAGTTTCCATGCAGGGAAAAGCAAGAGAGATCCGTCACTGTTCATTGAAACAGTCGACATGCTGGGACTTGAACCCGGTCAGGTCATGTTCATAGACGACAATGAAGGCAACATAGCCCGGGCCGCTTCCATGGGGCTTCAAACCCATCTGTTTGCAGAAGAAACAGGGTTCAGAAAGGCCCTGAAGGCGGCTGGGCTTCCGCTCCTCGTTCCCCGCGGGCACTTTACTGAAAAGGAGGGATAATGCATCTTCAGGCGACTTCCATCTCGGATGCATGGTACCGCATACTCTATAATCTTGAATCCGAGGCATACCGCCAGGATGTGGAGAGAGGATCGTTTGAACACGAACAGTACCGCCTCCAACTCCCGTGGTTGTCAGTGGAGATCAGCCACCCGCTTAAGGAAATGATTCCTGTCATGCCCCCCGGTTGTACGGCCCCTCCTCCCACAACCATGGATTACATTCAGGAGTATTTCGTGGATTACCTGCTGGGCGGAAGACTTCCTGCTGAAAACGAGAGCTACACCTACGCCTCACGCATCGGAGACCAGCTCCCCAAGGCCATAGAGATGCTCAGAAATACCCCGAACACCAACCAGGCATCTATTGTAGTGGGAAGACCGGAGGACCTGGACTTGGAAGATCCGGCCTGCCTGCGGGCAATAGACTTCAAGGTACACCACGGAAAACTGGATGTCGCCACATTCTGGAGGAGCTGGGACCTCTGGGCCGGTCTTCCCACCAATCTGGGCGGCCTGGCTCTCATGATGGAATACGTGTCCCAAGAGACAGGAGTTCAGACAGGCACCCTCAGAGCGGCCAGCCAGGGAGCCCATGCGTACGGATACCAGATTCCGTTCCTGAAGGCCCGTATGGGAAAAACAGAGTAGTCACCTGGAGAGATATGGAATGAATGAAAACTTAGCTGTTGAATTTATCTCCTGGAACACAGTCTGGAAACTGTCCAAGCGGCTGGCCGCTCTTGTCCGAGAGGACGGTTTCAGGCCTCATATAGTGGCGGCCATTGCCAGAGGAGGTTATGTCCCGGCCAGACTTGTCTGCGACTGCCTGGACATCTACGATCTGACAAGCTTCAGAATAGCACATTACACAGGCGGCGCCACCATGGAAGATACCGCCAGGCTTTCATTCCCTCTGCAGATGGACATCAAAGGCAAAAACGTCCTGGTAGTGGACGATGTCACCGATACAGGCGACACGGTGGCCTTGGCGCTGGAACACATCCAGGGACTCGCTCCTGCTGAATGCAGGGTGGGTGTGCTGCACCACAAGCGGATATCTACGGTTGAACCAGATTATTTTGCCAGAAAAGTGGTGAAATGGCGCTGGCTTGTCTATCCATGGGCAGTGGTAGAGGATGTAACCGGTTTTATCCACCGGCTAGCCCGCCGGCCCGTATCAGTGGTAGAGGCATCCGGAATGCTGGCCAATGAACTGGGTATAGAGATCCCAGAAAAGATACTCAGGGATGTCCTTGCCATAATGGGACAAAAAAATGGATAAAGACTGCGCACACAGCTCCAGGACCAGGATAATCAGCCTCATGTCGGCCTCTGCCCCAATGGACCGAGTCCTGGTGAAGGGGTGGATCAGAACAGTCCGGCACGGCAAGGATATTACATTCATGGCGGTAAACGATGGTTCCTGCCTTGCTTCCCTTCAGGTTGTGTTCACACCGGATGTGGCAGACTATGAGAGGGTTTCAAAAGCAGGTACAGGGGCTTGTATCGCCGCAACAGGGGCCCTAGTGGAATCCCCGGCCAGAGGTCAGAAGTGGGAGCTTCAGGCAGAAAATATAAAAATTGTAGGAGATGCCGGCACTGATTATCCTCTGCAGAAAAAACGTCATTCTTTCGAATACCTGCGCACGATCGCACACCTGCGCCCCAGATCCAATACATTTGGCGCCGTCTTCAGGATGAGAAGCGCCCTTTCCTTTGCCATCCACTCGTTTTTCCAGGAGAGAGGTTTCTTGTACCTGCATTCTCCGATCCTCACCACCAATGACTGTGAAGGTGCCGGTGACATCTTCACAGTAACCACACTGGACATCTCAGATCCGCCTGTCAAGGACGGCAACATCGACTGGAGCCGGGATTTTTTCGGAGCAAAGACGGGACTCACGGTCAGCGGCCAGCTTGAAGGAGAGATTTTTGCCTCTGCCTTCAGCGATATCTATACATTCGGCCCCACATTCCGGGCTGAAGATTCCAATACCAGGCGGCATGCAGCGGAATTCTGGATGGTAGAGCCTGAAATGGCCTTTGCGGACCTTGAAGAGAACTGCAGACTAGCCGAAGATTTTTTCAGATACCTCTGCTGTTACGCCCTGGACAACTGCCGGGAAGACCTGGCTTTTTTCGACCGATGGATAGAACAGGGCCTGATGAAAAGACTCGAGAAGATAGCTGCCGGCAGGTTTGAGACGATGACTTATACCGAGGCTATCAGGCTTCTCAGGGATTCAGGCGAGCCTTTTGAATTTCCGGTTGAGTGGGGACATGACCTCCAGACCGAACACGAACGGTATCTGACGGAAAAGGTGACAGGCGGACCATTGTTCGTGGTAGACTATCCCGCCTCGCTGAAGGCCTTCTATATGCGGATGAATTCAGACGGAAGAACAGTAGCGGCCATGGATCTGCTCGTCCCGCATGTAGGAGAAATAATCGGAGGCAGCCAGCGGGAAGAACGCCTGGATGTCCTGACAGGTCGTATGGAGGCAAAAGGAATGGATACTGAGAGTCTATGGTGGTTTCTGGACCTGCGCAGGTGGGGCACCTGCCCTCATTCCGGGTTTGGCCTGGGATTTGAGCGTACCATCATGTATGTAACAGGCATGAAGAACATAAGGGACGTCATCCCATTCCCTAGGACTCCGGGCAACGCTGTTTTTTGAAGGCAGAAGCACTGCCCCAAGCATAAACCCGTCAATCTCACGCCGGATGCTGCAGGATGCAAGGCGGAGAGCATGCAGACGTACCACACGTACTTCTATTGCTCTCCTGCGCCGCAGATACGGTACCAGGCGTGGGATAAGATGAACATGGCTATTCCGCTCCCCAACATCAATACATGAACCAGCCGCACATAGGTAGAGCTACTGATATGCCAGTATACCATGTGCCCGGCAGAGAAGCCTGCCAGCACCATGGGCACATACCACCAGATCCTTCAGGACGGCGCCGGTAATCAGGCCTTCGGCTGTATAGGCCCCCAGGATCAACACGAGGGTCATGAGGAAAAACCCCTGCGCGTTACTCTTTACCTCATCTTTCGTCCAGACCTTGAGAGAGACATATATGACCACAGGCAGCCCTGATGTGTTGATGGCTGCCCCCAAGGCCCCTGCAAGAAGTCCGAAAAAGAACCCTATCTGTAAGAAATCCGCACTGAGGGTTCCGGATGACAGAGACCCCATATTCCATAAACCGTCAGCATGACCCAGAGAATGGTCCTTAACCACCATTCCGGTGCTTCAGAAAGAAGAAACGTTCCCAGGACTATTCCAGGGACTGAAAAGGAGCGTCCTTATCCTGGCGAACTTGAAATCCTGCCTCATTGAGACCAGGAGGACAAAATGGATCAGAAAACCACAGACTGCAATCATGGGCAGTGCCACTGTAAGGCTCATGATGCAGGAAAGCAGGGGCAGTGCCACCAGTGCGAAGGCAAAATCTGCTACACCATGGACGAAGGCACTTGAAAACAAAATGATCGCTGTGAGGGTCTGGTTCCAGTCGAACATTGATAATGCTTAGCCTCTTTACCCTTGGGATTCTCCCTCTGGCAATAAATATCGCTCTCAATCTTCCCGGGGTATACAGAATGACGGAGTCAACCGCAGAAGAAAACAGAATTTACCAGCTCAGGGAAGAATTTCATAAGATCAACAGTGTCCTGGAAAGCAGGAAGGATAACATACGGGTCATCAGCAGGCTGTCTGGCACCGCAGATATCGTTGATCCAGCGAAAAGTGCAAAGATTCCGCTGGCTGTAATCACCAATCGTCTGAAAAAAGTCATCAAATCAACTGCTCCAGAAGGAAATGGAGGGCACAGGAGTATTACTGCTGGACACCCGGCACCTGGAAAAATTTCGCATGGAATGGTTTTATCGCCAAGCCGGTATCGATGAAAAAGCCTCAATAGCGGTACGGGATGCCCTGGACAGAGGCTAGGGAGAGGCCTAGCGGTCGAATACCGCCATGGCTTCCACGTGTGCGGTATGGGGAAACATGTCCATAATACCGGCATATGTAAACCTGTAACCGCCATTGTGGACCAGTTCCCCTGCATCCCGCGCCAGGGTCGCCGGGTTGCACGACACATAGACTATCCTGGCTGCCCTGAAGACCGACATCTGCCGGACAATCTCAAGGGCCCCTGAACGGGGAGGATCCAACAGAATCTTGTGATACCGTCTGTCTGACCATGAAGCCGACTGAAAATCGGCATTGAGGTCAGATGTGTAGAATACAGCGTTATCGACACCGTTGACCCAGGCGTTTTTCAAAGCCCTGTCAACCATCGACGCAGAGCCTTCAACACCTGTCAGCGTTTTCGCCCTACGGGCGGCAGGCAGGCTGAAATTACCGAGACCGCAGAAGAGATCGAGGACATGTTCCCCTGGTCCGGGATCAAGCATTCTCATGGCCTGAAGCACCATCTGCCTGTTGAGCCCGCCGTTGACCTGAATAAAATCGCCGGGTCTGAAGAAGATCCCGCATCTTCCGTGATCGACCCTGTAGACAAGCGTTTCACCCCATTCTCCACAGAGCGGACGGACCGTATCCGGTCCGCCGGACTGAAGATACACCTTGAGCCCGCATTTTTCAGAAAAGGCCCCCAGCATTTCCTCTTCTTCCGGCTCCAGAGGCTGGAGATGTCTGAATATCAGAGCGCCTGCTTCATCTCCTACGGAGACCTCGATCTGGGGAACAGCCATGAATGCATTCATACCGCCTACCAATGCCCTCAGTTCCATGAGCAGGCCACCCACAGAAGAGTCCAGGATATCACAGTGTTCCATGTCAGCAATAAAGCTGCTGTTTCTCTCCCTGAACCCAACCAGGACCATGCCTTTCTTACGGACATACCTTACACCGAGCCTGGCCGATCTCCTGTATCCCCATACAGGCCCCGTAAGCGGCGGCAGAATCTCTTCAGGTTCCACCCTGCCGAAGTGTTTCAGGTTTTCGAGCATGGCCTGCTCTTTTACCCTGATCTGGGCCTCATGGGCCATGTGCTGGAGGCTGCAGCCTCCGCAGATCCCAAAAGACGGACACCTGGGATCGACCCTGTCCGGCGAGGCTTCGAGGCATTGTGTCATGCGGCCTTCGTCGAATGACCCCCTGCGCCTGTACCTGACAAAGATAACATCCTCCCCGGGCAGGGCCCCTTCCACGAACACAGTCTTTCCGTCCACTCTGGCAATCCCCCTTCCATCGTGGGAAAGACTCTCTATGCGGGACCTCTCCGGCGAGGATTCCCTTTTCGTCCTTCTTCTCTTTCTTTTAGGTGGCATAAATAGATTTCAGGCTGGAATCCGCCTGATTATTCCCATCCGCTCAAAGTATATGCCATCATATACCGTGTGATCAGGTTCCTGGCTGAATCCGCTGTTCTCTACCCTGAGGGAACCTCTAAAAATTAGATTTTTTGTT
>DTYO01000198.1 GCA_012961845.1 Thermodesulfobacteriaceae bacterium | reverse complement strand
AGGTATATCCGGGGTGGCAGTATCGGCGGGGCCGTGGCAGAGGAGTCGGCCGCAGGCCGGTAGTCAGTCTGATATCCTGATTACGGTGTGCACGTTTCCGCGTGGGTGGAAATCACCCTCTACTTCGATATGCCTTGGCCGCAAGAGCTTTTTGATGTCTGAATAGATGGTATTGGCAGCCTCTTCATGGGAAATATACCTGTTTCTGAAACTGTTCAGGTAAAGTTTCAGTGATTTCAGTTCCACAATAAGCCGGTCCGGGATGTATCTGATCCGGATCGTGGCGAAATCAGGATATCCGGACCGCGGGCACAGACACGTGAATTCAGGGAATTCGATGTCTATTGTGTAGTCGTTTTCAGGGCATGGATTCGGCCACTCTTCAAGGGCTGACTGTTTTATCGCTTCTTCTCCGTATTTCTCCATAGTAATCGTTCAGCATTTCCTTCTGAGGTTTTCATGTCATCAGAACCGGCTGATACGCCGATTTCACGGTTCAGGTGACATTCAGGGGGACGAGAGCATTTTTGAAACAGGTACCAGTCTTACTTTTTTTCTAAGGACGGGCAGTGCGTCATACAGCACACTGAGTGTTTCAGGCAGCGGATGGCCTATTGCCAGAGCGCTGCCCCTTTTTTCAGACATCCATACCAGCTGGTCGAGTCCCCTTTTTATTGCATTTCTGCGGTGATCGTGATCCAGAAAGACTGTTCTCTCCGCAGAAGGTATTCCGAGTGCCCGGGCAGTGGAAAACCCTACAGTGTGTTCAGTGGTACGACTGTCTATGTAAAAGAGACCATGCCTTTTCAGTTCATTCAGGACTACTTCCATCGCTCGTCTGTCAGCAGTAAATCTTGACCCCATGTGGTTGTTGACGCCGCTGGCTCCGGGGACGGATTTAATTGCTCTCCGCACGGTCCTGAGCATGGTATTGAAATTCATGTCAAGATACAGTGCCCCTGGGCCCGGATCTATTTCTTTTTTCATGGGTTCCATGGGAAGATGGACCAGGATATCCTTGCCGTATTCATGTGCCCTAAGTGCAAGCTCTCTGGTATGGGGTGCACTAGGCAGAAAGGCAAACGAAAGCGGGGCTTCAATTTCCAGAAACGCGCTGTCTATGCGGAAATCATACCCCATATCGTCTATGATTATGGCGGCCACCGGACCTGATCGTTCCAGCTCTTCCCTTGAGGCATGCTCGGGTTCACAGGGAGGCGGTGCTGTGGAGAAATCCTCCAGAACCGGGCGGCGGGAAGGTTTGGATTCATGCGGTGCCGGGATGACGAAAAGCAGTGTGACGGCTGCACCGATTATGCCAAAAGCGGAAATGGCCCACACAAGGCCGGGGAAACGGTCATTGAATCCCTGTCTGGTGGGTTTTTTTTGTTTTCTTCGGGATGCCATTTGAAAGAGACAGTTAACCAGTAGTCAATGCGTCAAAGGCAGTGAACCCCGAACGCTTTCACGAAGAAGCGGCCTGATCCGAGACAGTTGACCTCAGTTTTTTTCACATATTCTTCTGGTGCCGCCCTAGTCGGCTGCCTCCGAAAAGAACTGCCATGCCTTGAGAATCTGAAGCGCCTCCTTGATCTGGTTGTCCATGGGCTGCTCCTCTTCTTCAGCCTTGCCGGTGGATTTGAGCTCTGAGACCGATTTATCAGCAGAGGATTCGGGTTCTTTTTCCTCATGTTCACCTGGCAGGTGACCTTCCAGATCTTTTTCTTTCAGAAAATGGAACACATCTTCCTTCTCCGGCTTCTTTGCCTCGGATACTTCTATGAACGGAACCACGATGTCAGGTTCTATTCCCTTTGCCTGTATGGACCTCCCGCTGGGGGTAAAATACCTGGCAGTAGTAAGCCGTACTGCTGCTCCGTTCTCAAGAGGAATGATGGTCTGAACAGATCCCTTTCCAAACGTCTGTGTACCCAGAATCATGGCACGTTTATGATCCTGAAGGGCTCCTGCCACGATTTCAGAGGCACTGGCACTTCCCTCGTTTACCAGGATAACGATCGGATAGTCATTGGGCTGGCCGTTGGGGTGGGCTTCGAAACGCATCTGCTGCTCGGGAATCCTGCCGTCCGTGTAGACTATCAGGCCCTTATCCAGAAATTCGTCTGCCACCTTAACCGCCTGATCCAGGAGGCCTCCTGGGTTGTTCCTGAGATCAAGCACCAGGCCCTCCAATGCCCCTTTCTTTTCGAGTTTTTTCAGTGCATTTTTCATGCTGCTGGTGGTTTCGCTCTGGAAATTGCTTATGCGGATATATCCATAACTGTGGTCCAGCACCCTTGATCTTACACTCCTGATCGGAATCACGTCGCGGGTAATGGTTATGTCCTTGAGTTTGGTCCATCCTTCCCGGAAAATAGAAATGGTCACATCCGTGCCTTTCGGACCTCTCAGGAGTTTTACCGCTTCAATCAGCGTCATGTTCTTGGTGGATTTGTTACCTATCTTTATGATTCTGTCCTTGGCTTTCAGACCTGCCTTGTAAGCCGGTGTTCCTTCTATGGGAGACACCACTGTCAGTATGCCGTCACGGATGCTTATCTCTATGCCGATCCCAGAGAAACTGCCCTTTGTCTCAATTTTCAGTTCCTTGTAATCGTCGGGCTTCATAAATGACGAATGAGGATCCAGTGACTTCAGCATTCCTTCCACTGCGCCCTGGATCAGCTTCTGAGGTTCCACCTCCTCCACGTATTGCCTCTGTACCAGGTCCAGAACCGAACCAAACAGCTTGAGCTGTTCATATGTGGTATTTTCTCTTGCCGCCGCTATCCGGTTGGTCTGGTATATACCGGCAAACAGCATAAAACACATCAGAGTGGCGGTTATCAGCAGTATTTTTTTTCTTCCGTGTCTTTTTCCCATTTCTATCAATACCTTCATTTTCGTCAGGCAGTCACATGGCAGCTGCAACAGCACGTCATGGCGATCATTACAGTGCGGAATCAACCGGGTGCTACAGGTACTTTATAGCCGCCTCCCGGTTTCAGACAGTTGCATTATATCTTCAGAATTCAAAATAAAACATTACATAAGTACCTGCAATCATTACCATCAGAGGACCTCCAAAAAATGTTCTATCGCCCCGTGACCGTGTTGTGCGCAAAAAAAGAATCCTTGAAATATCAGCAACATGCCTGTGGCTGTTTTTCGTGGCCCTGCCAGGTGAGAAAAATTCTGATTTACAGAGATGCCCGTTACTTGATTCATTCAGCAAAGTAACCAGCTGTCAGTTTCTGAGCCTGACTCCCCTCAGATCCAGCCACTCAAGCGGATCTTCTTGGCGGTCCCGGTTGCGGATCTCGAAATAGATTCCCCCATCAATCCACGGACCTCCACCGACGAGACCGACTATTTCGCCCTGTACTACCTTCTGGCCGACTTTCTTGAAAAATTTCATGCCCTGGGCCATGAGAGTATAATACTGGTCTCCATGGTTAATGATCAACACATTGCCGAAACCCCTGAGAGGGTCATTGAAGACCACGGTTCCGTCAAAAACAGATCTGATTTCACTCCCCCAGTGAGCCGCAATTACTATGCCGGGGCCTTTCAGGCCATACTGAGAATTACCTCTTTTCGGCCTGCTTATGCTGCCTGACACCGGAGGGTTCAGTTTCCCTTTTTGCGCCAGGAAACTGTCTGTAAGCGCAAGGTGACCGCTGTAACTAAGCTCTTTTTGCCTTTCCTGATTCAGTTTATGAATTATTTCGTGAAGGGATTGTTCGGCTGAACGCAGTTCCGCGAGCATTTCGTCGTAGAGTTCCGACTGCAGTCTGAGTTCTTCCAGAAATGATCTTCTCTGCTGCTTGCGCTCCTCCAGCAGTTCGGCCTCTGCCTTGATCTGGACTGCAGCTTCCTGCAGTTCCTTTCTCTGGTGTTCCAGCTGAATTTTTTTTTCGGACAGGAGTCTCAGACGAGTCTGATAGATATGCCTCTGTTTTCGGTCCTGATCCAGTATGGTTTTAAGGTAGGTTTCACGGGAAATGAGTTCAGGAATAGTTTCGGCCGCAAACAGCACATTGAAACTTCCTACGGCACCAAACCTGCTGAGCGCTCTGAGCCTTCTTTCCACCTGCACCTGGAGCCTCTGAAGATCTGTCTTCTGTCTGGAACAGTTTCTGGCGGCCTCCAGGAGTTCCAGCTCCTTTATTGTCCACTGCTGCTTCGTGTCCTGAAGCCTCTGCCACTGCGTCTGGATGTCCCTGTTCAGGGTTTCCAGTTCCTGAAGCACTGATTCCCTGCTTTTTTCGATATCAGAGGCATGTTCACGATGAATGGCAATCTCTTCCTGAAGGGATTTCAATCTTTTCTGCTGGGTCTTGAGCTCGTTTTCAATCAGGCTCCGCCCCCACAGACTGTCGCCCTGAAACAGAAGCAGAATGAATGCGGACAGGAAGAGCAGCAAACATATTCTCACAGCCTGAGAAACCTCCGCATGGCCAGAGCTGTTCCTGAGAAACACAGCACCACACTGCTTCCGATAACTGATGAAACAAAGGGCCAAGGCAGAAAGAATACTTCTACGCCCCTCAACAGTTCCGACACAGCAACAAGGTCTTTCATGTATTCGAAACATACAAAGACCACGGCTATGGCCAGGCACGAACCAATCAGGCCCTGTATGACTGCCTGAATGAGAAAAGGCCCCTGTATGAATGTGTTGGTAGCCCCCACCAGCCGCATGATCTTCAGCTCTTCCTGCCTGGCATAGACAGTCAGCTTGATGGTATTTGCAACCACGAAAGCAGATGTACAGAGCAGCAGTATGCCGCTCACTGCCACCACGTCTCTCAGCAGCTTGGAAAACACCTCGAACCTGTCTATCCATTCCTGTCCGTACTGGACCTTGGAGACCTCGGGCCACTTGATGAGCCGGTCAGCCAGTTCCCTGATCCTGTCCAGTTGAAATACCGCTCTGTTGATCTGAATTTCAAATGAAGGAGGCAGGAGTCTCGGACTGACTCCTTCCAGAACCTCCTTTTCATCATGCAGATAGGTCTGGAGACGGGCGAATGCCTCTTCTGATGAGATATATCTTGCCTTTTCCACACCTGCCAGACCGGCGAGTTTCTGGTACAGTTCAGGTATCCTCTCTTCTGGTGTATTTTCATCCATGAAGACGACAAGGCCGAGCTCGGAACCAAATCTCTCGACGAGGTGCTGGAGATTGAAGTAGAGCAACGCAAAAAATGCCAAGATTAGGATAGAAAGCGTAACCACCATGGTCGTCATGATCTGGGTGGCAAAATGCTGTCTCAGGTCGGAAAAAGCTCTGCGGAATGCTATTGAGATGCCCATGGTCAGAATTCAAGCTTTCCTTTGCTGAGTTTAATAACCCTCCGGTGTGTATTGCTGTAAAGCCGGTCATTGTGTGTTGCGAATATTATCGTAGCTCCCCTCGCATTGAGCTCTTCCATGAGTACCATAACCTCGTCCGTACGTTCCCTGTCCAGGTTTCCTGTGGGTTCGTCGGCGAGGATGATCGGCGGCCTGTTTACCACCGCCCTGGCAATGGCCACCCTCTGCTGTTCGCCCCCGGAGAGCTGGGGCGGGTAACGCCTTGTCTTTTCTCCAAGGCCCACCCCTGCCAGCACCTGTTTCACTCTCCTGTCGGCCTGTTCCCTTTTCAGACCGATGACCTCAAGGCTGAGAACAACATTGTCAAAGACGGTATGGTTTGGCAGCAGTTTGAAGTCCTGAAATATTACTCCGATTTTTCTCCTGAGATACGGGACCTGTGAATTGGTCAGTGTGGACAGGTCTACACCTTCTATCCAGATATTTCCAGAGCTGGGTCTCTGGGCACAGAACATGAGGCGGAGCAGGGTGCTCTTTCCGGAGCCGCTGGGTCCGGTCAAAAAAACGAATTCTCCCTTTTCTATTTCGAGGTTTACGTCTGAAAAGGCCTGGTTGTCAGGAGGGAATCTTTTTGAAACTCCTTCCATGCGTATAATTGGAGGTTCCATAGGGATATCAGTGTCAGGATCGGAGAAAAGTAATGTTTCGAGCTTATACCTTACTACAGATTACGCCATGCTGCTATTGTTGTTTATCGAAAAATAATCCTGAATCCTGAAGTGATTTAAAGTCGCTGTATTTATCAAGCCGATAAGGTTCCAGAGAACACGGGTTATTTCCGGGACGATCCGGTAAACTTCATCAACACCATACCGCCCCGCCGGAATACGGCAGCAGGGTGATTCACACGGAACTCAAACAGTAGAAATATGGCTAAAATAGATGCTTTCTTCAAACTGATGCATGAACAGGGGGCTTCGGATCTTCACATGGCGGCGGGGTCTCCTCCTATCCTCAGGATCAGGGGGGATCTTCACAGGATCAAGTACAAGAAACTTGATAATGATGAATTGAAGTCCATGCTCTATGAAATCGCACCTGAAATCAAAATAAAGATATTCGAAGAGAGCGGTGATGTGGATTTCGGATATGAAGTCCCGGGGCTGGCCAGGTACAGAGCGAACTTCTTCAGGCAGAAAAACGGCGTGGGTGGCGTTTTCAGGGAGATCCCGAGTACCATTATGACGGCCGAACAGCTTGGACTTCCTCCGATAATGACCAAGCTGGCAATGCTGCCCCGCGGGCTCGTGCTGGTGACCGGTCCCACAGGCAGCGGCAAATCCACTACCCTGGCAGCTATCCTCGACCATGCCAATCGAAACAGAAAGGATCACATAATAACCATTGAAGACCCCATAGAATTCGTTCATGAGAGCAAGGGCTGCCTGGTCAACCACAGAGAGGTGGAAATACATACAAGATCTTTCAGTGCGGCTCTAAGGGGTGCTCTGCGTGAAGATCCTGACATCATACTGGTGGGTGAAATGAGGGATCTCGAGACAATCGCCCTGGCAATAGAGGCCGCCATGACCGGTCATCTCGTGATGGGTACCCTCCATACCATCAGTGCCGCAAAGACTGTGGACAGGGTCATAGAAATATTTCCGACCCACCAGCAGCCGCAGGTCAGGGCAACCCTGGCAGACGCCCTCAGGGCCGTGATTTCCCAGACAATGTTCAAGCGCGTGGACGTGAAGGGCAGGTGCGTGGCATTTGAGATCCTGATCGCAACCCCTGCGGTAAGGAACCTGATCAGGGAGGGCAAGACGTATCAGATCCCGTCTTCCATGCAGACAGGGAGGAAATACGGCATGAATACTCTGGACGACGCTATAATGGAACTCCTTGAGAAGGGGTGGATCGATCCTGACGAGGCATATACGAAATGTGTAGACAAAGCAAAATTCAAACCATTTGCCCAGGGTGCACCTGTAGATTTTACGGAGGTGGCATGATATGAGAAAGGCCGATCTGGATGAAATGATACATGAAATGCTTGATGCACATCCTAGGATATCAGATCTAAATTTTACCGTGGGCCGGACCTGTCAGGTGGCGGCAGACGGTAAACTCCATCCGGATGCATACCGCCTTTCCACTGACCGTCTTACATCCTTTCAGACCGAACAGATGGCTCTGGCACTCATAAATGATGACCGCCGCCTGCTTACTGACCTTTTTCGACACGGATCCTGTGATTTTTCTTATCACATCGCAAAAGGCCCGAGATTCCGCGTAAATATATTTTCACAGAGAGGCGTCTACAGCATAGTAATGCGCAAACTCGAGAGTAAAGTACCTACCATCCGGGAACTCGGTCTCCCGGACAGTTTTATGAAAATGGCCCGGGAAAAAAACGGTATCGTATTCTTCACCGGGGCAACCGGCACGGGTAAAACCACCTCTCTGGCCGCAATTCTCGATGAGATCAACAGCACTGATGAACTACATGTGGTCACCCTGGAAGATCCTATCGAATATGTGCACCCGCACAAGAAGGCTACTTTCAACCAGAGAGAGCTGGGCAAGGATTTCGATGCCTTTTCCAGCGGACTCAGGGCCGCTCTTCGCCAGGCCCCGCATGTCATACTGGTGGGTGAAATCCGGGACAGGGAAACCATGGAGATAGCACTGAATGCTGCCGAGACCGGTCACTTGGTGTTCAGCACACTCCATACTGTGAGTGCAGGCCACACCATCAATCGTATCCTCGGCATGTATTCTACTGAAGAGGAGCGCCAGGTCAGGTTCCGGCTGGCAGATTCTCTTCGGTGGATCGTGGGGCAGCGGCTGCTTCCCAGGATCGAGGGAGGTCGAGTGGCTGTATTTGAAATAATGCAGAACAATATCAGGGTAAAGGATCTGGTGATCAACGGAGAAAGCGAGGGCAAGACTTTCTACGAGGTAATAGAAAACGGCCAGGCCTATAAAATGCAGACATTCGATCAGCACATAGTGAGACTGTTTATGGCAGGGATCATTGATGAGGAAACTTCCCTGACCTATGCAAGCAGTCGTGCCGTTGTGCGCCAGGGTATCGACCAGGTGAAGAGCGGCAGGGGTGAAAAGACATCAGATATAGACGGCCTGAAAATTGATATTGATTACGACAGGAAACAGGCCGTAAAGGTATACTGACCACAGGAGAAAGATCATATGATAGTGGTGTGCAGGGATTGCGGTAGACAGTACAAGATAGCCGGTGAAAGGTGGGATGCTGGCAGCAGTGGAGGAATAAAGTGTCTCAGATGCAGCGGCAAACTGGAAACTCAAGATGCCACCATGAAGCCGGAGGACAGAGAGAAGGGGGAACAGACTGTCCAGGACAGGTACATTCCTGAATTTTTTGAACCGGGCACAAAGGTTGCTCTGCTTTACTGTCCGGACCCCATGGCTGCCCAGCAGGTGAAAAAGGGGCTCGCCGAACTGGATTATAAGGTACGTCCCATTGCCGGAAAGAACGATATCATCTCCAGATTCAGATACTACCATTACAGCCTCGTCCTGCTTTACCAGAAAAGTCACGAGCCCGACCGGACCCTTAAAGAGATTCAGGAAGACATCGATTCGCTCGATCCTGAGATGCGGAGAAACACCTTTGTGCTGTATGTTCACATGGGCGGCAATCAGTATGATTCCATGCAGGCATTCTCTATGGGGGTGGATCTTGCCATAAGTCCGATGGAGCTGAGCCGGCTGACCAAGATACTTCCAGCTTCCCTTGAAGCAAAAAACCTGCTGTACAGACGCTATCATGAATGCAGAGCCAAAATAGAGGAAGATTATCGGTAGCGTCCGTCCCGAAAAGAAATCCTCATTTCCATGGACACGCTGGGCGGGTCTGACTCTACCCGTATGAACTATTTGTGTTTTGTACGGTCCATGAATATTCTCTTGATTTTGTATTTCGTTCCGTTAATCTTTTTTATACGTTTTCTTGTCTTCATTGGGGAAAAGGCTCTCGTACGAAATTACAGGGTATTGCATCTGCTGCGCTGTCAGGCATTTGAAGTACAATAAGGGGTCCGTCGGCATGCTGGCTGCTCTGTATCAGCAGCACCATGTGATCTCACACATTTTGCCAAATTGTCCTGTGACCAGCAGTTTCAGTCTCTCTCATGTGCCTGGCCGATTTTTCTGATTGCCGCTGTTTGTTTTTGTAACAGGAGAGGTTGTTAAGATAATGAAAGTAGAAAAGGCAGTAGTTCCTGTTGCCGGACTTGGAACCAGATTTCTTCCGGCCACCAAGGCGATCCCGAAAGAAATGCTCACAATCGTCGACAGGCCCACCATTCAGTATATCGTGGAAGAGGTGGTGTCTTCCGGTATAAAAGAAGTCGTACTGGTGACGGCTTCAGGCAAATCGGCCATTGAAAATCATTTCGACTATTCATTTGAACTGGAGACTTTCCTGGCCCAGAAGGGCAAGCTGGGCCTTCTAAAGGAAGTGAAACATATCTCCAACCTTATAGATGTGGTTTCGGTCAGGCAGAAGGAACCTCTGGGCCTCGGGCACGCGGTAATGGTTACAGAACCGGTGGTGGGCAGGGAACCATTCGTGGTGGTGCTTGGGGATGACCTGGTGGATGCCAAGGTGCCATGTGTATACCAGATGCTGAAAAATGTATTTGACAAATACCAGGAATCTGTTGTTGCGGTCCAGAAAGTCCCGCTGGAAGAGAGGCACAGGTACGGTATAGTCGAAGGAGAAGAAATAGAGGAGGGAATATACAGGGTAGATCGTATGATCGAAAAACCTGAATCAGGAACTACCACGTCAGATCTTGCAGTAATCGGCCGGTATATTGTGAGGCCCGAGATCTATGACTGCCTCAACAGGACCCTCCCGGGGGTAGGAGGAGAAATTCAGCTTACAGACGCACTGGAAGTCTTAAGGAAAGAGCGTGCCCTTTATGCCTATGAATTCCAGGGAAAGAGATTCGACGCCGGAGACAAACTGGGATACCTCCAGGCCACTGTGAACTTCGCCCTGGAACATCATGAAATAGGAGGCCGATTCAGGCAGTATCTCAGAGACCTGGTCGCCGGATTTGAAAGATGACTGAGTTCCCTGCCTGGTGAAAAGAAAGAATCCTGCCTTCAGATACATAGACGTAGCAGTCCCTCTTCCCATTTTTGGCCGCCTTACCTACGCACTGAATGAAAAAACACCGCTTCCCCGGCCCGGAACCAGGGTCATTGTGCCTGTGGGCGGTAGGGACATGGTCGCCGTGGTCTGGGGTGAGAAACAGAAGCCCGAACCATCTCTCAGGATCAGGGAAGTACGGGAACAGCTTGACCGGGAGCCCCTTCTGTCCGGGTTTATGCTTTCGTTTCTCGAGTGGGTTTCTTCCTATTATTTCTATCCGCTGGGGCAGGTTCTGGAAGAAGCCCTGCCACCGGGATTCCTCTCGTCCAGAAGCAGAAAAATCGCCTCCATCAGGGAGAAAAGCCAGGCAAAGGCCCAGTGCCGTCTTGAGATAGGTCAGTGGCAGAACGAACGTCCGTCCAAGCTGACTTCAGAGCAGCAAAATGCCATTGAACATATAACCAATACTGTCAGCGAAAAGCGATTCCAGACAATACTTCTGCACGGGGTCACAGGCAGCGGGAAGACAGAGGTCTATCTCAGGGCCACAGGAGAATGTCTCGACGCCGGTAAAAAGGCACTGATACTGGTCCCGGAGATCGCCATGACTACCCAGGCCGTGGGACGCTTTGTGGACAGGTTCGGCAGTGAGGTGACCGTGCTTCACAGCAGGCTCACACAGGCACAGCGGATGAACCAGTGGCAGAAGGTAAGGGCGGGGGAGAGCAGCATCGTGGTAGGGACGAGGTCTGCCGTCTTTGCGCCGGTTTCCGGACTGGGGCTCATAGTTGTGGACGAAGAACACGACCCGTCATACAAACAGTCTTCCAGGCTCCGTTATCAGGCAAGGGACCTGGCCGTAATGCTGGGCAGGATGTCGGAAGCAGCCGTCGTATTGGGTTCCGCAACCCCTTCCGTTTCCAGTTATCAGAACGCCCTTTCAGGAAAATATCAACTGCTCTCCATGACCAGGAGGGTGGCCGAAAGGCCTCTGCCCATGGTCGAGCTGATCGACAGGAGGAAGAACAGCAGAGCTCAGAGAACAGGCCTGGACATCAGCCGGCAGGAACAGCAGAACATCGAAGATGCGGAGTGGCTTGGTCCGGAACTCTACTTGGCCATGCGGGAGACTCTCGGAAGGGGGGAACAGGTGCTGCTGTTTCTGAACAGGAGGGGGTTTGCAACCTATGTCTTCTGTACTGAATGCGGCCATGTATTCAGGTGTCCTCACTGTGAGGTGACACTTACCTGGCACAGGGACTCAGGACAGGCAGGGAAAGCCGGAGAGGTACTCATGTGCCATTACTGCGGTCTGGAATCGCCTGCTCTTCCGGCATGTCCGAAATGCAATGGACTGGCCGTGAAGGCGTCTGGATATGGAACCGAACGGGTTTTTTCCGACCTGGCCAGGGTATTTCCAGGGGCAGAGACCGCAAGGCTCGATAGAGACACCGTTCAGAGCAGAAAACGCATGGAAACGATACTGAAAAAATTCCATGCCGGAAAGATCGACATACTTGTGGGAACCCAGATGGTAACCAAGGGCCATGATTTCCCCGGCCTTACACTTGTCGGAATCTTGTGGGCCGATCTTGGAATCAATGTCCCGGAATACCATGCAGGTGAGAGGACTTTTCAGCTTATCTGCCAGGTGGCGGGCAGGGCTGGGCGCAGTGAACTCCCTGGAAAGGTCCTGGTACAGACCTGGATGCCGGATCATTATGCACTGGCAGCGGCCCGGTCCCATGACTACTCAGCCTTTTTCAGGCAGGAGTCAGGTTTCAGAAAGGCCCTGGGATATCCTCCGTTCGGCCGGCTGATCAATCTCCTCTTTTCGGGAAAGAACAGGGAAAAAGTAAGTCTGGCCGCTGAAAGGGCTGCCGATTATGCCAAGAAGACATCGGCAGGCCAGAAGAGGCCGGACGGGACAGGGGTGGAGGTCATGGGTCCGGCTCCGGCGCCGATGGAAAAATTGAAGGGCCGGTACAGGTGGCAGGTTCTGTTGAAATCCGCATCCTTATCAGACCTGCGGCAGGCAGGTGCCGCCGTAGT
>DTYO01000197.1 GCA_012961845.1 Thermodesulfobacteriaceae bacterium | reverse complement strand
TGTCTCCCAGTCGAGTCCCCTCTTGATAACGATGGGGACATATTTCGGCCTCCTGCTGCCGGCATGAAGGCTGGTCCTGATAACCGCCTCTGATTCACCGAGTATGGGACAGAGCTTGGCCAGCAGTTCCTCCATGTTTTCTATGTCCTCCCTGACAAGACATACATTGAAATTTGGTTTTATACCGGCGAGCAGCCGTCCTGTCCTGTCAAGGATTTTGCCCCGGGGGGGCTGAAGGCGCACCGTCTTGATCCGGTTGATTTCAGACTGCTTGCGGAATTCAGGCCCTCTTACTATCTGGAGATGCCACAGACGGGCACAGAAGATTACGAAACAGAGAAACAGGATCAGGGCAGCTCCTTCACATCTGCGCCTGTTTGCCTCGAGGTGTTCCTTGTCGAAATTCTTCAGGCGCAACTCTTTTATACTGGCTGGTTTCATCTGTTTTCTATGGCTTTTCTCAGGAACGATATCTCACGGATACATAAAATCAGCCAGTCGAAGGTTTTGAACCAGACAGGTGCGGTTATACCGTTCAAAAAGGCCTGCGCCACCCCCCATGGCCATACCAGTTCAGTGGCTCCACTGGCGATCTGGGTAGCCGTCACGACGATCATGCTAATGAACGCAACCAGCAGTATCTGCTGCCATACAGGCGGATAAATCACGTGATTCAGGATGTAGCGGACTATCAGATATGCACTGGAGAATGTGAGTATATATATTCCATTTGTCAGTACGGACACGGATTCGCACAGCATGCCCATGCCCAGGACTGTCAGCAGACCGCCAGGCAGGGGGTTGGAAAGGGCGTGCCATGCCACCAGGGCCACCAGGCCGTCCAGCCTGATCTGACCGAACTGGATCATGTGCCCCAGAGCTGTCTGAACAATAATCAGAGAAAATGCAAAAAATAGTGTAATTACTCCTCTGCTCAATTCAATGCCTCTACAAGGGGCTGGCCCTTAAGAAGTATTACAACTTCTTCTATTTTTTCCAGATCTGTGACCGGGGTTACATAGACCGTTTGAAAAAGATCCGATACAGAACCTTCGTCAACGGAACTTACTTTGCCAACCAGCAGTCCTTTTGGAAAAATTCTGTCTGTACCAGAAGTTATAATATTGTCTCCGATCTCGATATCCACATCTTTTTCCACATAGGCAAGGCTGCACCGGCCTTGGCCCGCCCCTTTCAGAATGGCCCTTGCCCGGTTTCTCTGTACAAGAACGGCTATTGCACTGCTGTAGTCAGATGCAAGCAGCACCCTGCTGTAGTTGAGAGAAACACTGATGACCTGTCCGATGACGCCTGCACCGGACAGTACTACCATGCCCTGTTTGATTCCGCTCTTGCGCCCTGCGTTAACCGTGAGGACGGCCGACCATGGTGCCAGATCCAGTCCTACAACGTCGGCCGTAAGGGTGGCGGTCTTGACACGTTTCTTTATCCCGAGGAGCATCTTCAACCGTGCATTTGCAATAAGCGCCTCACGGTAGCGTACATTTTCCTCCTGCAGACGTTCTATTTCACTGCGAAGTATTTCATTTTCAAGTTTTACATCCTGGAGGGCGATATAAGAGTGCCACAGGTGTCTTATCCATGCAGTCGGGGTGGAAAGGCCCCTCTGCATGCTTCCTGTGAAATCCATGAATACCTGTTCAATGGGAGACAGAACCGATGACGAACCATACCGAAAGCCTACGACAACAAAAATAAGCAAAACTACCGTAAAAATAACGGTATAGACAGTTAACCGTTTTTTTGTCTTTCCATTTTGTGAAGGCACAGGATGTCAGGAAAAAAAGCGGGTTAAGGCAGCATTATTTCCTTGAGAACATTGAGATTGTCAAGGGCCTTTCCCGATCCTAAAACCACTGACGACAACGGATCGTCTGCAATTATAATGGGGAGTCCGGTTTCCTCTCTTAGAAGCTTGTCCAGGTTTTTGAGCAGAGCTCCTCCGCCTGTGACCACTATACCCTTGTCCACAATGTCTGCCGCGAGTTCCGGAGGGGTTTGCTCAAGGGCGCTTTTTACCGTTTCTATTATAGTTTCCACCTGCTCTGAAATGGCGGATCGTATTTCAGAAGCATCTATGGCTATGGTTTTCGGTACTCCTGAAACCAGGTCTCGTCCCTTTATTTCCATCTGCTCATATGGGGCCTGCGGCAGGACGTCGCCGAGCTTGATCTTGATGGTTTCGGCAGAGTGTTCTCCTATCAGCAGATTGTATCTCCTTTTGATATGATGCAGGATTGCATCGTCCATTTTGTCTCCGGCCACCCTGACAGACCTGCCGTATACGATTCCGCCAAGAGAGATCACCGCTACTTCGGTGGTCCCACCTCCGATATCCACGACCATGTTGGCAGTCGGTTCTGTAATAGGCAGTCCGGCTCCAATGGCTGCAGCCATCGGTTCCTCGGTGAGATATACTTCCCTGGCACCTGCGGATTCAGCTGATTCCCTGACAGCCCTGTTCTCAACCTGAGTAATACCTGAAGGCACGCTTACGATTATGCGTGGCCTTGCAAGGGTGCGCCGGTTATGGACCATCCTGATAAAATAGCGGAGCATGGCCTCCGTAACTTCAAAATCGGCAATGACTCCGTCTTTCATGGGCCGGATAGCGACGATGTTTCCAGGGGTTTTGCCAAGCATCATTTTGGCTTCCTGGCCTACGGCCAGCACTCTTTTGGACCTGCCGTTTTTCCGTACCGCCACCACCGAAGGCTCGCGCAGAACGATACCCTTGCCCTTGACGAATACCAGGGTATTGGCAGTTCCAAGGTCTATGGCCAGATCACTTGAAAGCCATCCAAATAGAGAACCTAAAACCATAAAATTTTCCTTAAGCTGCTACGTGTAATTGCTCAGGTGTTGCAGGCAGACAAATTTGAATATTAACCAGTCTCTGTCTATAAATGGTCTTTCCGCCAGAGCTCTATGTTGTTATGAAATATAATTATGCTCGAAATATCAAACAGATGTAAGTGTTTATTGTTTCAGAAGCCGCAGCCTCGAACGAGATTTGTCATTTCTGGACAGACACTAACAAAGCAGAAATTAGTTGGCAAGTGATGAAAATCTCCCATTGAATATACACACATTTTAGTGTATCTGAAAGTCCGGATAACAGCCATTGTCGCGAGCACATAAATTGTCCGGTTATGTACCACATGGTTTATACGGTCGAATTGGGATACCAGGAGGTGTTTCCAATGAGACGGACGGAAGTGTGATATTTCCCCGAAAAAGCGGACACAGAGTTAAGCCGCAAGCAGCAATTCACTGTACCGCTGCGGTGTCTGGTAACCAATTGACGAGTGTCGTCTTTTTCGGTTGTAAAAGATTTCTATGTAATAAAACAGGCTCCGGATCGCCTCTGACCGGCTGATGTACCGGTGGTGGTTGACCCATTCGGTCTTCAGGCGGCCGAATAAACTCTCTGCAACTGCATTGTCATAACAGTTTCCTTTACGGCTCATACTGC
>DTYO01000196.1 GCA_012961845.1 Thermodesulfobacteriaceae bacterium | reverse complement strand
TTCTCTACTGACTGTACCTGCAATATCTCCAGCACCTGCCAGACATCAAGAAACCCTTTGTCAATGGCGATTCTGCCAAAAAAATCCACCTGGCGCTGCGACTTGTCTATGAGGTCGAGGCATTGATCCGGTGACAGTCTTTTTGTTTTCAGCAGAAACTGTTCAAACATCATCAGAAATCTCCATATGGGTGT
Source organism: Thermodesulfobacteriaceae bacterium (assembly GCA_012961845.1). Lineage (GTDB taxonomy): Bacteria > Desulfobacterota > Dissulfuribacteria > Dissulfuribacterales > UBA3076 > DTYO01. Next base: position 2,652 of record DTYO01000196.1, on the reverse strand, counting down.
TTTTCAGACAGAAAATAATGTAATCATATTTTCTAATCGGATTTTTTCGGTGACAACAAAAAAAGGGCATTCATATGAATGCCCTTTCAAAGCCGTATATCCTGCTGACAAAGCTGTTGTCTATACCATCTCTGAGAGCTTTACCAGTTTTTCATAGTCGGCATCCACTCGTTTCTGGATATAGGAGATGTGATCTTCGCCCAGATGACGGAAACGCCGCTGCCCCTTTAAATAATCGGTTACAGGCTTAGGTTTTTTGATCTTGCGGCTGATTATGTAACGCCCTTCTATTACCTCATAGAGCGGAAACACTTTGGTGTCCACTGCCAGTTTCGAAAACTCGATGGAGCGTTCACCGGCTGATCCCCAGCCGGTGGGGCAGGGGGAATATATGTGTACATAGGCAGGCCCCTTGACCAGTGCAGCTTTCTTGACCTTGTTCATAAGGTCCAGGAAATATGCAGGAGACGCCGTTGCCACATAAGGTATATTGTGTGCCACGGCAATGGCCGGCAAGTCCTTTTTCCAGGTAACCTGCCCGAAACTCTTCTTACCCGGGGGGCTGGTGGTAGTCATGGCACCATACGGGGTACAGCCTGAGCGTTGAACACCGGTATTCATATAGGCTTCGTTGTCCAGACAGACATACAGGAAATCATGACCGCGCTCCAGTGCGCCTGAAAGCCACTGCAGCCCGATATCTCCCGTGGCTCCATCTCCTCCCACCGCCATGATATCCACATGTTTCTTGGGAATCCTGCCTTTACGCCTGAGGGCCTTGCGGCCTGCCTCTACACCGGAGGCCACGGCAGCAGCATTCTCGAAAGCGATGTGGATCCAGGGCACTCTCCAGGCAGTATGAGGATACGGAGAAGTGATGATCTCCATACACCCGGTTGCATTACAGACTATGACATTCTTCCCCAGGGCCTTCATGACCATCCTGAGAGCCAGCACCTCTCCACATCCCTGACAGGCCCGGTGGCCCGGTGCAAGAGGTTCATCCTTAGGGATATTCTTTATCTTGAATCCTTTGAAATTTTCAAATTCAGGTATCATTTTTCGCGCACCCCTATTACATCGTAGAGTTCCTTCGGACGCCTTTTAGCAAAAGCTCTGGCCTTGTCCACCATCTCCTCAAAGTGTTCAACCCTTACATCCCTTCCACCAAGTCCTGCCACGAAGCTGAAGATCTTCGGAGATCCTGGAATCTTGTAGAACAGGGAGCGCAGCTCTGCACCTACAGGTCCGCACAGCGCTCCAGGCGGCAGACAGCGATCAACTACTGCAAGGACCTTTGCTTTGCCAGCGACCTTGCGGAATTCGGGTCCGGGGAACGGACGCCAGAGACGAATCCTCACCAGCCCCACACTCTGCCCCTCATCTCTCATCTTGTCAATTGCCGTCATGGCAGTCTCAGATATGCTTCCCATGGTGACCAACAGCACCTCGGCTCCTTCAGACCGGTAGGTCTCCACCAGATTGTAATGCCGCCCGAACATGTCGGCGAACTCTTTCCATCCCTGAAGGATGACTTTCTTGGATTTCTTGATGGCCTCTGAATGAGCCACTTTCGCCTCGGTATATACCTCAGGCATTCCAACAGGCCCCATGGTGACAGGCTTCCTCGGGTCAAGCCGATACCTGGGTTTGAATGGAGGCAGATATGCGTCGGCCTCTTCCTGGCTCATCATTTCCATGGGCTCTATCACATGGCTGAGGGTAAAACCGTCTATGTTGACCATCATCGGCAGAGTCACCCTCCGGTCCTCGGCAACCCTGAATGCATGAAGCGTAAGATCCACTGCTTCCTGTCCGTTTTCGGCGAATGTCTGGATCCAGCCCACGTCCCTCTGAACCATGATGTCCTGATGATCATTCCATATACTGATCGGGGCAGACATGGCCCTGTTCGCCACCACCATTACGATTGGAAACCTCATGGCGGCGGCAGGATAGAGTATTTCGCTCATCAATGAGAGCCCCTGGGAACTGGAGGACGTAAAAGTTCTGGCGCCTGCGGCAGACGAACCGCAGCAGCAGCTCATTGCCGCATGTTCGGATTCCACAGGTACGTATTCCGCATCCAGTTCACCGTTTGCCACCAGCTCCGAAAGGTGTTCCACAATGTGTGTCTGTGGTGTAATGGGATAGGCGGCAACCAGATCGACATTCGCAAGCTTTACAGCGTTTGCAATTGCAATTGATACCTCAACTCCTATTCGATTTGCCATGTTTATCCCTCCTCCGGCACCAATGTTATGGCATCTTTAGGACACTCATGGACACAGATGCCGCAGCCCTTGCAGTATTCCATGTCTGCAATGAAATATCCATCATCATCCTGACTGTATGCCATGTCAGGACAGAATATCCAACACATCCCGCATTTGATGCATTTTTCCTTATCCAGCACCGGCCTCTGTGATCTCCAATCGCCGGTCCGGAACTGCGCAGAGTTGCCAGGTTCCAGAATATGGCACCCTTGAGCCAACGTCTTCCAGCCTATAATGGCGTCTGTCTTGGCCATTTCGGTTACTCCTCTATAAATATTCGTGTTATCTTGTGAACAATACCCGCCGGAATCACCAGGATCATCCGGTTACAACGGTCTCTTCAAAGGCCCTGTTGAGTGCAGCCTTGTTTTTCTCA
>DTYO01000195.1 GCA_012961845.1 Thermodesulfobacteriaceae bacterium | reverse complement strand
TTCGAGTCTCGTCCGCCGCGCCACTTCTTTTTTATAATCACAAATTCCAGATAATCATGCGGACATGGCGGAATTGGTAGACGCGCTAGATTCAGGATCTAGTGAGGGAATCTCCTCGTGGGAGTTCGAATCTCCCCTTCGGCACCATACGTTACTGGTGCGGCAGGCATCGAAATTTCGATGCCTGCCTTTTTTGCTTCGGAGAAAGCGGTCTGGTAGGCGGGAATCACTGTGCCTGGCTGATGGCAACCGCCACGGCAACCGAGGCCCCCACCATTGGATTATTTCCCATCCCGATGAGCCCCATCATCTCCACGTGGGCAGGCACCGAAGAACTCCCTGCAAACTGGGCATCACAGTGCATCCTTCCCATTGTATCCGTCATGCCGTATGATGCGGGACCTGCAGCCATATTGTCAGGATGGAGGGTACGTCCGGTTCCACCCCCTGACGCCACAGAGAAATATTTTTTCCCCATCTCAACACACTCCTTCTTATACGTGCCTGCGACTGGATGCTGAAATCTGGTAGGATTCGTTGAATTGCCTGTGATGGAGACATCCACGCCTTCCATGTGATTGATTGCCACACCTTCCCTCACATCATCCGCTCCGAAACACCGAACTTTTGCCCGCTCTCCGTCAGAAAACGGGGTCTCCGCGGTGACAGTAAGCTTGCCGCTCGTGTAGTCAAATTCAGTTTCTACGTGGGTAAAACCGTTGATCCTTGCAATAATGTATGAAGCATCCTTTCCAAGCCCGTTCAGGATAACTCTGAGAGGTTTTTTTCGAACCCGGTTGGCAGAATTGACTATGCCGATTGCTCCCTCCGCAGCAGCAAAAGATTCATGTCCTGCGATAAATGCAAAACACGTGGTAGTTTCCCTGAGCAGCATCCATGCCAGGTTCCCATGTCCGATTCCCACCTTTCTCTGATCAGCCACCGATCCGGGAATACAAAAGGCCTGGATGCCTTCCCCCAGGCTAGAAGCAACCTCCGCAGCATCTTTCTGGCCCTTTCTGATGGCAATTGCACCACCTAAAATATATGCCCAACACGCGTTTTCAAAACATATCGGCTGCACGCTTCTCACTATGCGGTAGACATCCACTCCATATTCTTCGCAGACCTTCCTGGCCTCTTCGAGGTCCTTCATTCCGTATTCCTCAAGCACGGGGGTAATCTGCTCTATCCGCTGCCTATACCCTTCAAACAGTTCCATAATCTGTAACCTCCTGTCAGTAAGTGCATGTCCTGCACGCAATCTTGTTGCCCAGTCCGTGAGTCACACAATAACTGATGCATGAGCACCAAAAAAATCGTTCTTTTACCCCGCAGCTGTATAACACGCCAAAAATATTCCCCGAAATATGACTAAGATGTATGCGGTCATTTTGCCTGTATGCATTTTTCTGGAACAGAATTCCTGATTCTTCCGTGTACCCATCTGATGAAAAAACGCTTCTTGAGATACGCTGGTGGTTCTATTCACGGCGCGGATCAATAGTCCTTACCGCGTCATCAAATCTGCCGTATAGCCCGGTAGCCGCTTCAAACGCCCGGGCCGGTTCAGTCCCGCTCTTGATTTCATCTATCATTCTTCCAAAATTGACAAATCTGTACCCTATTATCTCATCATTACTATTGAGCCCCAATTCCAGGACATAGCCTTCGGCCGTCTCAAGATATCTAGGTCCTTTAACCACCGTACCGTAAGTCGTGCCTGTAACACTCCTGGTCCACTTGCCCAGATCCTCCAGACCAGCCCCTATCTCCAGCCCCCCTTCAGAAAATGCGGACTGGCTGCGTCCGTAAACAATCTGCAGAAACAGCTCACGCATGGCAGTATTTATAGCGTCACACACCAGATCAGTATTGAGTGTCTCCAGTATGGTCTTTCCAGGCAGTATCTCTGCCGCCATGGCTGCCGAATGGGTCATGCCGGTACATCCCAGTGTCTCCACAAGGGCCTCTTCGATAATACCGTTCTTGACATTGAGAGTCAGTTTTGCCGCACCCTGCTGAGGAGCACACCACCCTACACCATGCGTAAGCCCGCTGACATCTCCAATTTCCCTCACCTTTATCCACTTGCCCTCCTCTGGTACAGGTGCTGGGCCATGGTTGGTCCCCTGTCTGACAGTGCACATTGCCTCTATCTGCGAAGTATATGACATGGTATTCCTCCTTTCTGGAAAATACAGATTCACCGTTGGAATATGCTGTTTCCGTCGGATCCAAACGAAACAATCTGTTCAACCTTGCTTAATGATTGCATTGATTCATATAAAATTCAACGAATTCCATATTACATGAGCTCAGAACTCCCCCGTTTCAGCCGCTGCCTTTCCATGCTCCCCTCTCAACTTCCGGGTTTTCATTCGACATCGGACGATCGATATTCGAAGTTGGTTTAAATAAAGTTGCTGAGTCAAACAATTCAACCCGGACAATTCGGTCCGGGAGTTCGCCGCAATAGGCAAGGCAGAGGAAGCACAGACACACCTTGGTGCTTCAACTACATGACAATACAGCATATTTGATGAAACAGCGAACCTCTTGCAGCTTCAGATGCCGTACACTTTTTCGTTGAATCCACCGCACCCTTTTGGTGCAGTTTATGACTTACTATATTTATGTAACCTCTTGTAATTTAATCATTTTGCATTTGTCTGGCTTTTAAAACGAAAAATTCGGGTTCAATTGCCATCCTTGTCATCTCCGGTTCCCATGGAACGCTACCGGCTTTGGATGTTCCCTGTAAACGTCCACATGTCTTCACTTGCCGGATGACTTGTTTGTCTGTAAAAAACATAACATGAGGCTTGACAACAACTCTAGCGTTTGGGACTATGGAGTATTGTCGAAAAAAATCTACAGCGAAAATTCGAAAGGATAAGGAGAGATGGTTATGAGAAAGAAATTGTCAAAGGTGTTTTTACCCTTGTTGATTTTATCCTTTTTGGCCGGTTGCGCAGCCAAGCAGACTGCCTCCAAGAAAGTTGGACCCGCATTTACTCCGGTAGACCTCAATTCCAAACTGACATCAGGTAAATTTGTAAAAAGAATAGACCATTTTGCCGTCATCACGGATGCCTCAGACACTATGACAGAACCTTATAAGGGACAGCCGAAATTCAAACTGGCCAAGACAGTAATCTGCCGCATGAATCAGACCATTCCTGACGTCCAGTTGACTGCAGCCATGAGAAAATTCGGTGATGAAGGACCTTTTGTCGAAGCCACTCCTCTAATTTATCCTGTGTCCGTTTATTCCAAGGCCGATTTTGAAGAGGCAGTGAAAGGCATCAAATACGCACGGGGCGGCAGTCCTCTGGCTGCAGCCATAGATGCCACCACCGAAGACCTTGCTTCGGTTCAGGGCAAGATCGCCGTATTGATATTCAGTGACGGAGCCTTTATCAAGAGCGGTCCTGTGAAAAAAGCAGCAGAAAACATGAAGAACAAGCTTGATGACAGGGTCTGCATCTATACAGTTCTGGTGGGCAATGACCCAAAAGGCAAGGCCCTTCTGGAAGATGTCGCCAGGATAGGACAGTGCGGAACTGCTACCACGGCAGATGCCATAGCCACCAGTGACGGCATGGCCGCTTTTGTTGAAAGCGTATTCCTGACTCAGGCTCCTGTTGCTGCCGCGGTCACTGCAGCCGACAGCGACGGAGACGGTGTGCCTGATTCTATTGATGAATGCCCCAACACTCCAACCGGAGCCACTGTCAATGAAAGAGGCTGCTGGTCTTATATGCACAGCATGCTCTTTGATTTCGACAGTGCGGTCATCAAAGCTGATGTTGTGCCTGCCCTTGACGAGGCTGTAAAGGTCCTGAACATGCATCCTGATCTGAAAGTAGAGATACAGGGACATACCGACAACATCGGTACCCCTGAATACAATCAGAAACTTTCCGAGAGACGTGCCAATGCGGTCAGGGATTACCTGATAGGTGCCGGAATAGCCCCCAGCCGCATCAAAACTGTTGGATTCGGCATGACCAAACCTGTTGCATCCAACGATACAGCAGCAGGCCGGGCCAAGAACCGCAGAGTGGAATTCAGACGTATGGATTAGTCACTCTTCCGCTCCGGCAGACAAACGACAGAACACCGCAGGGGGGCTGGTCCAGTACGGGTCACCCCCTTGTTTTTTTGGTTTTTCAGGGAAACGAGTACCCGGGATTTTCATTCGGCTTCAACGATTCTTGCCCCCGTTCAATTACGTTCTCCCTGCCACATTCATAAAACATTACTTGCCAAGCATTTATTCCGTATTTGAAAAGGCCGAAACGGGTAATCCTTCCATATACCCGTTTTGACAGACACGACCGCGCGCATTGTCTTTTCGATATTACCCTCTGAAAGGTCAACACCTAAGTCCACAACAGCGTAGTTTTTTACTTTTGCTAGTAAGAGTGTTTTTTTCTACTTTAGACAAAGATTTTCACGCCTTTTCCTGATTGACAACCCCAATTTGGTATTCTAATGTCTGTTATAGCTAAAATATTGGGTTTTTTCTCCCCTCATCACATCAGAGGAACAGGCATTGTTACAACCATCATGCAAAGGGGGCAGGTTAATGAGAAAGGGAATTACTGCAGTTATCACATTGATGGTATTTCTATTCACTGGAATCTGTTTTGCCGGAGATACCGTGAAAATCGGCGTGCTGGCTAAGAGAGGACCGGAAAGGGCTCTCAAGAAATGGAAGGCTACCGGAGATTATCTCACCACCAGGCTGGAAGGAAAGAAAGTCGACATAATACCACTAGGCTTTGACAAGGTCTTTCCCGCCATAGAAAAGGGAGATGTCGATTTTTTCCTTGTCAATTCCTCCATGTTCGTGACGGCCGAAATAAAATATGGCGCCAAACCCGTTCTGACCATGATCAATTCAAGGCAGGGCCAGGCCCTGAAATCCTTTGGAGGCGTTATTTTCACCAACGCATCAAATGCCGCTGTCAACTCTCTGGAGGATATCAAGGGGAAGAAATTCATGGCAGTCAAGAAATCGTGTTTTGGAGGCTGGCAGATGGCCTTGAAGGAATTTGTTGACGCAGGCATGGACCCGGCCAAGGATTTTGCATCTGTAGTATATGGCGGCAAGCATGACAATGTTGTGCTGGCTGTTAAAAACGGGACGGTCGACGTAGGGACAGTACGGACCGACACCCTGGAGCGCATGGCCGCCGCAGGCACCATCAAGATGGAAGAATTCAAAATCATCCATAAGCAGGAACACAGGGATTTTCCTTTTGTCTGCAGCACCAGGCTGTATCCCGAATGGCCCCTAGCCAAGGTTGCAAAGACGCCTGACAGCCTGGTCCACGAAGTGGCAGCAGCATTGAAACAGATCAAACCGGAAGACCCTGCGGCCAAGACAGCCAAAATTGTAGGCTGGACAGACCCTTTGGACTATTCTCCCGTAGAGGAACTCCAGAAAGAGCTCAGGATAGGCGCTTACGCACATTAACGTATCGCTGGAATCAGGGCCGTAATTCTCAGAGTTCAGGCCCTTGCACCAACCAGAAAGTTGCGGGACAATCCGACTCAAGGCGGAATGTCCTGTTTTCTTATTGGATATACCTGACCGAACAAACCATATCATTTAGGGCACATCCAATTTCATCTGCTGAATGAATGCAGGGGTAAGTCATGTTTCCTAAACATGGCAGACCGACTGTAATTGAACATGGGACATTCCTGCATGCCTGTTTCAGGAAATTCATCTTGAAAAGCATGGAAACCATCGTTAATGTTCGTGTATGACTATAAAAGAACAGGCAAAACAGGAAATCGAAAATCCAATCTTTAATAAATGTGCTGACTATGAGCAGATCCAGGTTGAATGTATCACAGCAGCCGTAAAAGAGGGTAAAACCGTTGTTCCTCACAACAGGCATGTCGAGCTCGCCTTGCCCATGGCCATAGGCACAGGCCTTTCCACCAAAGTAAACGCCAACATCGGCACATCCAAAGACCACCCTGACGTGGAACCTGAGCTGGAAAAGCTCAGGGTAGCCCTTGAGGCTGGCGCCCACACAATCATGGACCTCTCCACCGGAGGCCCGATCAGAGAGATCCGGCAGGCCATAAGAGAGGCCTGTCCGGTCCCCCTTGGGACTGTGCCCATCTATCAGGCCGCCGTGGAGACGGTAGTAAGATACAGGCGGTCCATCTGCGAGATGGATATTGACCACCTGCTCAGGGTTATAGAAGAACAGGCCCTTCACGGAGTGGACTTCATGACCCTTCACTGCGGCCTCACCCTGGAGGCCGCCAAGCGCCTCAAATCCAGGAAGAGGATGATGGGAGTTGTAAGCAGGGGAGGCTCCTTCATCCTGGAATGGATGATGTACAACCAGAAGGAGAACCCCCTTTTCGAACGTTTTGACGACCTCCTTGCCATTGCAAGGGAGCATGAAGTCACCCTCAGCCTCGGGGACGGACTCAGGCCGGGATGCCTGTATGATGCCACTGACGGCGCTCAGGTACACGAACTCATAGTGCTGGGAGAACTCACTCTCAGGGCTTGGGACGCCGGTGTACAGGTCATGATCGAAGGCCCAGGGCACATGTCCATGGACCAGATACCGGCAAACATGATCCTTGAAAAACGTCTGTGCCACGGAGCGCCATTCTACGTACTGGGCCCCCTGGTAACCGACATCGCACCGGGCTACGACCACATAACCAGTGCCATCGGAGGAGCCATTGCAGCAGCAGCAGGAGCCGACTTTCTCTGTTACGTCACGCCTGCGGAGCACCTCAGGCTTCCTTCACTTGATGATGTAAAGGAGGGAGTAATAGCTTCGTGTATAGCCGCCCATGCCGCAGACATAGTCAAAGGCGTACCCGGAGCCCTGAAAAAGGACTTGAAGATGGGAGAGGCCAGGCACCGGCTTGACTGGGAGGCCCAGACAGAGCTTTCCATAGATCCCGAAAAGGCCAGACTATACAGGGAAGAAGGAGGGAAATATCACGGCCCAACCTGTACCATGTGCGGAGAATACTGTGCCATCAAGACCTATAACAGGGCCATGGAGGCCTTCCTGGCAAGTGGTTCCGGCAAAAAAGGTCAGGCTGCAACACCTGAAACCGTTAAGGAGAATACAGGTTGCTGACGGTTCTGACCATAGCCGGTTCTGATTCAGGCGGAGGAGCGGGACTCCAGCAGGATCTCAAAGTATTCACAGTGCTGGGCGCCCATGGCTGCAGTGTGGTGACCGCACTGACTGTACAGAACACACTCGGGGTCCACGAAGTAAGTCCTGTAGAGCCCCGCTTTGTTGTCGAACAGCTGGAGGCTGTCCTCAGAGATATGCCGCCTGCCGCCATAAAGACCGGTATGCTGGAAAATACCGCCATTGTGGAAAAGGTGGCAGATACCCTGAAGACACAGGCCGGGAAGGCCGTTATTGTTATCGATCCGGTCATGGTGGCAAAAGGGGGACACCGTCTGCTTTCAGAGGAAGCTGTCAAGGCGGTTCAGACAAGACTGTTTCCTCTGGCGGACGTGGTCACTCCGAATATTCCCGAGGCGGAAGTCCTTCTGGGGAGAAAAATAGGCACGGTAGAACAGATGCACCGTGCTGCAGCCGACCTTGTCAGGCTGATCTCCGACACCAGGAGCCTTCACTCCGGGAAAGGACTGCCAGCCGTAATCCTGAAGGGTGGACATCTGGACAACCGTGACCCGGTGGACGTCATGGCCTGGACCGGCGGCATGATGAAATTTGAGGGCAAGCGCCTGGAAAGCCGTAGCACTCACGGTACGGGATGTACTTATTCCGCCGCCCTGGCGGTCTTTCTGGCCGGAGGAGACACGGTAGACAATGCGGCAAACAAGGCACGGGATTTCACACGTTTGGCTATTAAGGGTGCAGAGCCTTTAGGACACGGAATTGGCCCAACCAATCCCATGGCAGTCCTTAAACAGCGACTGGAACGCTATCCCGTTCTGGACCAGCTTGAACTGGCGTGGCAACGCCTTGCGTCCCTGCCGTGCTCCAGTCTTGTACCCGAGATTCAACTGAACCTGGGTTATGCTCTGCCCCTGGCCTCTAGTCCCGAAGATGTTGCGGCCTTCCCAGGAAGGATAGTCAGGCTGAAAAGTGGTGTCGCACGGGTAAGGGGACCGGCCTTTGGAGCTTCGAGCCACGTGGCACGGATCATTCTCACGGTAATGGACTTCGAGCCTGAAATAAGATCTGCCATGAATCTGCGCTATGATACCAGATACCTGGCAAGGGCCAGAGAACTCGGTTATTCAGAGGCAGAATTTTCTAGAAAAGATGAGCCAGAAGACGTGAAAATCAGGGAAGGCTCCACCCTCGCCTGGGGTGTAAAGAAGGCCATTGAATACCAGGGCCGGATACCCGACATCATCCATGACAGAGGAGATGTCGGCAAGGAACCGATAATACGCGTGCTGGGCACCGATCCAACAGAAGTAGTTGAAAAGGCCCTCAAGATCGCTGGCATCAAGTCAGATTGAAGGATGCAATGCACATTGACGCACCGTCCATTTCAGAAACAGTGAGCCTGCTTGTCCAGGCGGCCAATCGTTTTCTTCCCCGGGATGTCATCGATGCCATTGCCAAGGCCGGGAACACGGAGACATCCCGGTCCGGGCGCATGGTGCTTGAGATAATCCTTGAAAATGCCCGTGTCGCCACAGCCACTGGGCTTCCCATATGCCAGGATACAGGTATCGATGCGGTGTTTATCAGGTTGGGGCAGGACCTCAGGATCGGCGGAGACCTGCTTCAGGCCGTAAACAGCGGAATAGCCCTGGGTACAGAAAAGGGCTTTCTCAGAAGCTCGGTCTGTGACCCTCTTACAAGGCGGAACACGGGCGACAATACACCTTCGGTAGTGCATGTCGAACCGGTTCCTGGAAACATTTTAGACATTTCCCTGCTTCCCAAGGGATGCGGCAGTGAAAACATGAGCTGCCTGACCATGCTGCCCCCTTCTGCAGGTACGGATGGTATTGTAAACACGGTAATAAATCAGGTGAAGCAAGCCGGGCCCAATCCATGCCCTCCGGGTATAATAGGCGTGGGCATTGGAGGAACCATGGAACAGGCGGCTCTCATAGCTAAAAAGGCTCTTTTGAGGCCGCTTGGAGAGAAAAATCCCAGACCGGATGCCCGGGACCTCGAAAGACGCATCACCGGCGGACTCAACGCCCTGAAGATAGGTCCGCTCGGCCTGGGAGGAGAAGTAACCACACTGGGCGTGGCTGTTGAGCTTTATCCATGCCATATAGCAAGCCTTCCCGTTGCAGTGAACGTTCAGTGTCATGCCGCACGCCGCAGCCGTGCCGTGTGGGAAAACGGCGAGTGGCGGTTTTCACAAGACCAAGATACCACCGGGAGCTTTTCTTCCTGTAGTACCTCTGCACCCGCGGAGGGTCCGTCTTTCCCCGGACAGGCTGCCATGGTCAACCTCCCACTGTCCGGCGATACCATCGCCGGACTCAGGGCAGGAGATATGATTCTGTTGAACGGATGGCTTTACACGGGTAGGGATCAGACCCACCGCCGCCTGGTTGAGATGATGGACAGAGGTGAAGAGCTGCCCGTGGATATTTCGGGAGAACTCATCTATTATGTCGGTCCGTCCCCTGCTCCTCCTGGAAGACCGGTGGGATCGGCAGGCCCCACCACCAGCTACCGGATGGATGCATATACACCCAGGATGCTGGCCCTGGGCATGAAGGCCGCAATGGGAAAGGGAAGACGCTCACCAGTGGTCAGGAAAGCCTTTCAGAACCATGGCGCAGTATATCTGGCCGCCCTGGGCGGAGCAGGCGCCTTTCTGGCAGGCTGTATCGAAGAGTGCGAGCTTACCGCTTTTCCAGAACTGGGCCCCGAAGCCCTCTACCGCATGAAGGTACGGAACTTTCCTGCAGTGGTAATCTTTGACATAAACGGAAACAACCACTACAGCGACGTGCTGGACAGATGACAAACGGGTTGCCGAACTGCCCCGTAATCAATTACAAGGCACCGCATATTTTCTGTTTACCAACTACCCGACAGGCAAGACAGATGCGTTATTTACGTTTCCATCGCCCGGCCTGAGGCTCGATCCAAGTCCCGCCTGGAGCTGTCTTCTGCCACTCTGCAGCAAAGATCTTCCGGACTCTGTGCAGTTCAGATGTAGGTATCCTTAGTGCATTCGATACGGCCCTGTAGAGTTTTTCTCTGTCGGCATTTTCCGAACTAACAAGGCGTTTAACTTCGGCACGGCCCCTGAGATTGAGAGCAGTGATATCCTTCATCACCAGCTCACCGGATACGTTTTCCCCGATCACACCCTTTTTCAGGTAAGGGACAAGGGCCGAATACCGGGCCTTCATCTTCTCCTTTATCTTCCGGATATTTGTATTTGATACAGTGAGTTCCTGCTGAGCATAGACAGGAGCAGTCAGATTGAGCCGGGAACCCGGCCCGGGAGCCGTCTCTCCCCCCTGCACTCCGCCTCCGGCATCCCCGCCTCGAATGTCTCCCACTATCTCCTCTGCTGCTTCTCTGACCTCTGCAGCCGGAAAATATATATTCACCGTAACGCAGGCTGAAAAAACAAAAACTGCCGCTGCAAGCACATATTTTATCCTGTGGGCCATCTGTTTCTCCTTTCCAAAACCCCCTGCATGCGATCACCAGATACTGCTTCAATCCCTTTGCCGGGATTTGAAATACAGGCAGAGTATGCTGACACGCCCTGAGTCTTGTAACCGCAGCACTCTATAAACGCATGGATTTTCGCCGGTTGTCTCGCGATCAGCTACATACCGTCACCACCGCTACCATCCTCATTCTCCCTGCAGACTTCATTCTGCCTGATGCTCCTGAGCCTGTCCATCATGTCCTTGAATGAAATCCTGCCTCCCGGATTCCGGTTGATTACATTTACTCCTCCCCAGAATCCTCTCTCAACAAGGAATTCCTGACCGTTCTTTCTGATAAGACCATGGAGTATAAAAACATCATTTCTGAGTGTACATGAAATTCCAATCTTCCGGTATGAAAATTCTTTGAAGAATCTTCCGAACACGGGCACAGCACCTCCTCCCCCAAGCACGGATATATTTTCCACTGCCGCAAGACTGATTTTCTGTGAAATCCCGGACTCTCTGTCGTTTCTTATCTCCAGTTCAAATGCCTCCGGTTCATTGCCGCTTACTATGAGCCCGCGTATATGGCCGGAAATCCGGCCTGTGACATGCCCTATTCCGCCTGCCGTACTCAGGACATCCAGGTCCAGGCCCTGGAACATGATATCGGCACCGTACCTGGGGACCGGTGCAAAGGGCTCAATCCATATACTGTCGGCTTCCATCACCCCACCTGCCGCATTGACCGAGATCTTTCCGTCAAACATCAGGCGGCCCTTTTCCCTGTCCCAGCTGCATTTACGGAAATACCACCGGATTTCGGCAGGAACAGGAAACCCCGGCAGGACCGCCCGGATGTCTTTGCAACTGCATTCAAGCCCGTTGGCAACAAAACGAAATTCAGTTCCCCAATCTGCCTGCAGACTGTCAACACGGCATCTTCCACCTTCAAATGCCACCTCAACTGGTCCAGCCTCAAGCCTGTTTCGGCACAGGATAACAGGAATATGTGTATGTGAGACGGTGATTCCCGGAAGAAAAAGCCCTTTCCAGCGCACCGTGCCCGGCCTGCAGGCTTTACTGAAAACAGGATAAACAAGGCCGACATGCAAATCTTTAGCCAGCATCTCTCCTGACCACCGTGAATCTGTTTGGATTTCCCCGGACAGAAATCCGTCTCTGTATTCTATCTTCCAGCCGCCGGAAGGTTCTAGGCTTGAAAGTACAACAGGATATTCTCCCGAAAAAGGGGCCTTGACCAGTATCCTGTACAGCAGATCCAAACCTCCTGATGCCTTGATGAATCCTGTTTTGATACTGTCCCGGATACCGCCTTTCCGGTGGATGGAATCGAGATCCAGCCGGAATCCTCCGGCCGTTACAGTTGCAGGCCCTGCACCAGTGATTGTTTTAAACTGCACTGTCGACCCGTCAACCGACCCTCCGGCCCTAAAACATCCTTGTACTTCCGACAGATCCATGAACCATGGGTAATAAAGAGCAGCTCCCCTATTCCATTTCAGGTCGGCCTTCCAGTCAAAATGCTCTGCAGACAGAATACTGCTTTCAGCCTCTACATCCAGCCTGAGATCCACATCTTCCACAGCGGTATTTTCATCTCCTGCCCAGGCGAGATCTCCTGAGCTGAGGACTGCACCTGCCCGCCAACCTGAAGGCGTCACGTCCAGCCGGGCATCCATGCTGACACTGCCTCCAAAGACAGGACCTGCAATATCGGAAGCCTTTAGGCCGCGGGCAGACACGGTGCAGCTGGCTGTCCACGCCTCATCTTTTTCTCCTGGCCAGTATATTTCTGCAAGGACTGGCAGATCGTGTAAAGCAAAGTGAAGTTTCAGTCTGCCTTCTCCTGCATCGGGCAGTCCACGGAAAGTAAAACCGCCCTTGAGCACCAGGATGCGGAAGGCCTTGGAAATCTTTTCTCCAGCCAGGCTGAAGTCGCCGTTGACAAGAATTTCTTCCTGCCGGAAGAGGCTGTACGTACAGGAAGATTCCAGTACACACAAAACAGCTCTTTCGTGACGTGGCTCCGGGCTCCCGTCTCCGAACCCATTTCTTGTGGCAGTGTCGGCAGACTCTGAAATGGAAAAGACGGCATTTCCATCTGTCTCCTCGGAAAACGGTGTCAGAGTCCCCGATGCATTGAGATCGTAAGTGAAAGTATGCTGATTGTTCTGTTCAGGTGAAACGGCTTTCCCTTTTATGGTTAGGTCATAGTCAGATGTAATCCAGTCAATTCCGCCCTTGACATCTCCATCAATTTTCAGCTTTTCGTTCTGAAATTCAAACTTCCCTGTAGCCCTGGAACAGGAAATGGACCCTTCATCTCCGTCCATCACGCCCGCCTCAGGACTTTCAGCTGTGACCATCATATCTTCGATGACTGCACGCCACCCTGCGGCTGAAAAAGCCAACCGTCCATTTATTACGGAGATTCTTTTGAAATAGGAGAATAGATTCCTGGCCCAGGCATGATCCCCGAAGGACTTTTGCGTGATCCGCATCTGTAGATCCGGACTGTCACAGCTGATAGTACCAATGGAAGGAGGCCATAGGCGGTAGCTAACGATCAGAGATTTTGCCGTACCATTAACATCCCCGCCCCTGACCTTGATGTCACGGATTTCCAGATCTGTTTTGTGGAGCAGGACTTCACAGAGGGCAAGCTTAAATCCTTTCTGGCCTGCAGCAGCCGGCAGCACCTTTTCCAGTAATAACGGCAGAGCAACTATGGCGCATGCCGGCAGAACAATCCCAAAAAACGCCAATACACCCAGAATCCTGACTGCTATCACAGATCTTTTTGGAGACTTCTGATATGATCCAGGCATTTGATGATAGGGTCAAACGAATTATCAGCGTTCGTATTATCTCTCAGCCTTCCTGCCATCTGACAGGAAATTTCAGTCTCACTGTGGTCCCCTTTCCAGGATGGCTCTCAAATTCAATGCTTCCCTGGTGTTCTTTCAGGATGTGCTGCACCAGTATCAGGCCGACACCGGTCCCGCTGGATTTTGTAGTCACAGATTCCCTTAACAATTTCTCCCGTATTTCTTCCGGGATTCCCGGTCCCTGATCACGGACAACGACAATGGGATGTCCATTCTCTCTGTGAACGCTTATTTGTATGGTTGAACCGCGCGGTGAGGCATCCAGTGCATTCCTCAGAATGTGCAGGACAGCCACCTTCAAAGTCTGTTTGTTGGCCCAGACAGTTACAGGCCTGTCAGATATCGCTTCAGATGCGGTAACGCCTTTCTTTATCAGGAGGGGCCGCCAGGTCTTGAGGACATCCTCCACTATCAGCCTGAGGTCTGCTTCTTCAAAGAAAGTGCTTTGTTGTTGGGCCAGCTTTTCAAAGTTGCTGACTATTTCTTCCAGCTTCTGCGCCTCTCTGAAAATCGTCTCAAGTTTTTTTCTCCCTGGAAAATCTTCCGGGACCTGCCTGATCAGTACCCTGACAAGACCACCTATGGCTGTGGCAGGATTCCTGATCTGATCGGCAATCCTCAGCCCGATTTCTGCCACAGTGCGTTCATGGGCCAGGACTTCCAGATCCTGGCTGAGCTGAAGCAGTTCGACATTTGTCTGATCCAGCTTGTAATTCTTGGTGGCCAGCTCCCTCAGCAGCCGGAGCACTTCTCCGTGCTTTGCCCTCAGATTTTCCAGATAAGATTCTTCGGTATCTTCAAAAAGCTGTTCCCGAATAATCTCCTGCTGTCCCTGAAGATCATCCCAGGAAAAATCAAATCCCCACTTGATGGCCTGGACCTTCAGGGGAATGCCCGACTGCCCCTCTTCAGCAATCACGTGGTCCAGGATCTTCTTCAAGCTGGATATAGGTGAGATGTCATAAAGGAATTCTGATGCAGAACGGCCAGAATCCGCCTGAAGGACATTCCAGTTTCTGCCTGCTCTACGGCCCTGGAATAGCAGCTCTATCCCACCGCATTTTTCTCCCCTGGGACAGAGGGTCCTGCTGAATACAATGGAATAGGAAACCGTTCCACCGTTGGTATACTTCAACAGCAGCCGGGACATTTCCGAAGCAGCCGTAGCAATCTGGATGGCACTTATCCGGTTGATCCTGCAGATGCCTGCAAACAGTTTTGCCTTGGTGCGGATGCGCGGAACATCTTTATCCTTCCGTATTACAAGGGTGAGAATGTGTAGACGTTCTTTTACCTCTTTTTCCACTGCCATACCATCAGGGATACATCATCGGAAATATTTTTTTCAGGTGAAAACAGGATTTGATTCCATAACAGAGATGGAAATGAATATTCAATTTTATCAGGTAAAAACCTGTACACAGGGGCCTGCCCGTCTGTATACATGAACACGAGACTGTGAAAATTACACTTATATGAGTTTGTCCTTAGTTTTTTCACAGTGCTCCGACCCAGCAACCCGGCCTGGCACGAGACGGCATACCGTGTTCCATCTATATAGAGGACACTTTCCACATTCCCTACAGCCGCAGCCTCTACTGTCCCTTCACAGTGTCCGAGTTTCATAACCGTGAGCCCCAGGCCTGAAGTATGGGAAACTGCACAAGCCACATTCTCAAAAACCATCTCCAGGCCATACCGTGCATCGGTATTTTCCAGAGCCCGAACCGCCTCTTCAACTGATTCAGCTGCTTCACAGCCATGCCCTGTGCCGTCCATAAGAACAATTCTGGTAAAGTCTTCATCGTATTTTATGTGGACCGCGTCTCCACATAGAGTCTCTCCAGGAAACGGACGGATCAGAGCCGAGACATCCAAGCCCCTGGTGTCCGGCACAGGCGGACAGGCCCGATCGGACCAGAGTTCTACCGCTATTATGGCCTTATATATGATTTCAGAGCCAAGATCAGGGCAAGGCGACGTGCCGTTCAGTCTGGAACAGTAAACCATCTGATCCGCCAGCCTTGAGACTGTACCAAGTCCGATGCCAAAGCTGTTGCGTGCAGTCGCGCCATCCTGCATAGCAAGACAGATATCAGTGAACCCGGACCCCTTATCCAGACTCGCGGTTATAAGGTATGGAACACCCAGCAAACTGGTCCCGGTGATACGTATGCGGCCGTCCAGGGTCTTGTGGTCGACGAGGTTCTGGGCCAGCTCTGTAGCCACTATTCTTGCTTCCGCCTGCCTCCGGCGGGGAAAGGCGAGTTCTTTTGCCGTTGTTTCGGCAATGTGTCCGACAAGAGAAACATCAACGTCATTTCTGACTTCGATTTCAGCCCAAAAAACAGGCAATGGATTCAGCTCAGCCACTTCAGCACTTCTATAAAGGTTCCTCCCCCGGAAACCAGGGAGGCAATCCGGACATCGTCTGCCATGTTTCTTATTCCCGGCAGCCCCAGTCCCAGGCCGTCATCCCTGGAAAACCCGGGCTTCAGCGCCATGGCCAGATCGGGTATACCGCTGCCTGAGTCCTCGGCAGTGATGCGAATCCCCAACCTTTCCCCATGACCTATCACGGCAAAACATATCTTCCCCCGACCTGCATGCCGGAGTATGTTGTGACCAAGTTCATTGATTATAGTCATAATAGCAGCGCTATCCACACTACTGATAGTGATCTCTTCTAGGCTGCAGCGCACAAGGCTGCGGATGGGAGCCAACCCCACTGTCTTATTTACAGGAACACAGACGGGACACTCGGTGTCGTACATCTGTGAATCAGGTAACTTGACGAGTTTTCTTTGAGACATTCAGCTTGTCCAGGGCCTGTTCCACGTCCAGTGCGAACTCTACCCCTTTCAGTGCGATATCGAAATCCAGCAGGGTCATGACAACAGGAACACTCAGGCCGACTATGACAGTCTGGGCATGGAGCAGCGCCAGCATAGATGCCAGTGACCAGAGATGTTCTGCAAGAAAAGAGTCCACCACATCCACATCTTTGAGATCGACTATAACTCCCCTG
Organism: Thermodesulfobacteriaceae bacterium; assembly: GCA_012961845.1. Lineage (GTDB taxonomy): Bacteria > Desulfobacterota > Dissulfuribacteria > Dissulfuribacterales > UBA3076 > DTYO01. The sequence goes on along the minus strand of DTYO01000195.1, from coordinate 1,846 downwards.
ATCCTGCGTTGGGAAACAGTGATGCCGAGAAGGTCCAGGAGACTTGCCAAGCTGACATCATCGATTTCTTCCTGAATGGAGACCAGAAGGACGTCACCCAGGGGGAATATGGAAAAAGGTACCATGACGGCTGTAAACCTGTTTCAGGAAATCAGATCTTCGTGTCCACTGTCCGGCATTCCGCGAGACTCCCAGCGTTTTTCCCTCAGCATCCCGATGGCCAGGTGCAGGGCATCGGACATCCTGCTCTGAACCGTTATGTTTCCCATGTCGACGCCCAGATGGGCCATGGTCAGTGCAATATGAGGAGATATGCCGGTAAGTATGGCTTCACTCCCCATGAGCCTGACGGCGTCCACTGTCTGCAAGAGACGATTGGCCACTTCTGTATCCACTGTAGGCACTCCGGTAATGTCTATGATGACAAAAGGAGACCGAGTCTGCTCAATGTACTCCAGCAGACGCTGCATGGCGATTCGTGCCCTGTGGCTGTCCAGCGCTCCTATGATAGGAAGGGCCAGGATGCCATCCCACACCTCGATTACCGGGGTAGAAAGCTCAAGAATTTCTTCCTGGAGTTGTCGGATATCCTCTTCTCTTTTTCTTATGAGCTCTTCCTGCTGGCTAAGGATAAGCTTCTCCTGCTCCAGACGCTCCGAAATGTCGACAAAATGTTCTACACACCCGATAATCTGCCCCTCGTGGTTCCGGAGGGGACGACTTGCATATTCTATAGGTATTTCCCTGCCTCCGTGGCGCAGGATGGTCTGACCTTTGTTTACTGAGCCGCTGCTGGTTGCTACCCTGCATGTACAATTATCCGTCTGACACATGGGAGTATCGAAAATATCATAACATTTCCTGTCAAAACAGTCGCCAGGGGTCCTGCCCACCATTTCAGCAGCCGCCTTGTTTATGATCATGATACTGTGTTCCATGTCTGTCACAAAAATGCCGGATGGAACGGCATTGATTATTTCAAACAGAAATCCTTCGTCTCCTCTGTATTCATGAAGGGTATTCATATACATGTCCTCTTGCTCAAGAATTATACTGATAAGGATACCAGAACCGGTTTGACTTATACAAGAGAAGCAAAAGAATGTTCTGAACGGAACATTCCTGCCGTGGTGGAAAAAGCAGTGGAATAACAGAAGCCGGCTGGTGCTCAGGCCTGGTGTCCTTTGTCGCTGAAACAGAGGGCTGTTACGGATTATTCGGTACTACAAGAGCAATGCGTGCCGGGCTGAGACATTTCGTGTCCAAACTCTACCGGAAAAAGAGTTTTTTCCGAAAAAAAAGTACATTTGGCCACTGGAACATTTACAATATTGGCTGTTTTACACTTTGTCCGATTCAGACACTGGGTACAAATAGGCTGGCCGCAGAATGAAAAATCAAATTCCAAGTCACGTACTGTAGGCTTCATCATACACTTTTCGACCATAAATTGAAGGCACATCCATACAAAGAGACACGGCAGCATACCCGCCATCCGGATCCGGCACATTAAAAATACCGCTTGGATAACTAACAGGGACCCAAACACTGCGATCAACAAAAAACTGAATCAAAAACCGCTTTTCAGATTTTGCAAATCATGGACCACAAATATAGAGAACAGACAAAAAGACCTTCATAGACATAGTGCTTCCAGTGATCAGAAATATTGTTCCGTAACAAGGCGCACAGGAAAAAATAACCGCATACACTGTGATGACAGTTCGAGGATTATTTTAATGTGCAGCACGGTTGCGAGCCAAAAGAACAATGTTTAGGCGCCCGACAGAGACTAGACAGGAATTTTCAAAGTAAATGTAGTCCCTCTGTTCCTTTCTGATTTTAC
>DTYO01000194.1 GCA_012961845.1 Thermodesulfobacteriaceae bacterium | reverse complement strand
TATCCCTGGTAACAGCTGCCAGAAATCTTTCATCCATCATTGAAGGGCTGAAGCAAGGCGGAGCTGAGGTGGTCCTGATGGGGTTTCATTTGCAAGACAGAGATTCCATAAAATGGCAGGACATGTATGCCGAACTGGCTGAAACTTACGATTTGGCTCTCATCCCCGACTTATTTTCCGGTCTGAGAGGCTGTAGTTCCTGTTTTCTGGCCGACGGTCTGCACCCCAGTTCTACAGGCTACCGGATCATAGCTGAAAACTGCCTGAACTGCTTGATAGAAAACCGACTGATGGAGCCTGGGCATGAATAGAAACTTACTGGCCGCTACCGATGGTTCTCCCAATGCTCACAAGGCACTGGAATACCTTGCCTGGTTGTATAGAGATGTCTCTAACGTGGGAATAACACTGCTTACAGTGGCAGCCCCTCTTTCGCCGTATCTGAGTCAGGGGGCCGGCAGTGCCATGGCTGAAATCAAGCGCCTGAAACGTCTGGAAGAACTTCATGACAGCCGGACAAGGGAATGTGAAAGCATCCTGGACAAGGCCGAAGGCGTTCTCATGCGGAATGGATTTCCAAAAGAAAGAATTCACCGCAAACAGATACTGGAAAGTCACAACACTGTCCAAGACATCCTCAACCAGACCATAAAGGACAAATTCGATGCATTGGTGCTGGGAAGGCGCGGTCTCGGACAGGTCGCTTCATATTTCATGGGAAGTGTCTCTCAGGGCCTGATCCAGCAGGCAGCCGGTATACCTGTATGGCTGGTAGACGACCCCGTAGTGTCCAAACGGGTATTGATTGCAGTGGATGCCTGTGAATCCTGTATCCAGACCCTAGATCATGCAAGCTTTGCCCTTTCAGGCTGTACAGACGTAGAAGTGGTGATCCTTCACGTAATACAGCGATTCCGCCCGTTTCTTTCAGCAGAGGAGAATGTTTCATTCGAAGATATAGAAACCCTGATCGAAAAACACTCAGAAGAAAATATCCGAAAACTGCTCTCGGATTGTCAGATGATTTTCAGCGAAGCTGATTTTTCACCTTCTGCTGTAAAAATCAAAATAAAAAAAGGCCTTACCGGTATTGCACATGAAATACTTTCAGAATACAAAAAGGGTGGATATGGAACCCTTGTTCTGGGAAGAAGGGGAACAGGAGGCTGGGAATCGGTCTTTCCAGGAAGTGTCTCCAGCAAAGTAATCAATAGCCACTCCAGCGGAGCTGTATGGGTTGTGGCGTAACAGGTACAGTTTTAACTGAAAAGTGACGATATATTGACAAAACAAGTCTGTTTTGCTTGTTTCTGTCAGTATCTGTCCGGAAATCGGAGTCTTCGTTCAAGATCGGAGCGCCCATGAAATAAATACATTATTCTCCTGAATCTTCAGGCATTATTTTCCAGGCGGCAAAGAGACCGGACATCAGGCCGTTTTATGGACAGAGCCTGTCAATCAGTCGATCTGACAGTGGTACCTGTTCCCGGGGCTCCCGCTGCACATGGGTGATCCTGTAACTGCCGCAGGCATTTGAGAAACCAGAAGTCATAAGTGAATACCATGAAAAAACCGTTTACCAAATACTTATTCTTCATGGCACTGCCGTGTCTTGTCATCGGTTGTTCTACCGCCAGAGTAGGTAGTATCAATTCTCTAGGTGTCCATAAGGCTGCTCTGCAATCCGATGATTCTGCCGCCAACGCCTCGTCAGCTCTGACAATCCCGGAAAGCAGCGAAACAGAGGAGTCAGACAACCAGATAGCTGAGGTAGACACCCTGTTTTCCGCAGACGAAAACGAACAGAATCTGGACCCTGAGCAGAGCGTACTGGATACTGCCCTTGAATATTATCAGGTAGCGCAGGAATACTGGGCAGAAGGTTATTTAGACAAGGCTGTGACAGCTCTCGATGAGGCATATCAGCTCATTCTGCAGATAAGCCCTCAAAGCGACATAAAATATATTGAACAGAAAAATGACCTCAGGTTCATGATCTCCAAGAGAATACTTGAGATCCATGCATCGAGATATACAGCCGTAAACGGCAACCACAACGAAATCCCTCTAGCAGTCAACAAATATGTGGAAGCCGAAATAAAGAAATTTCAGACCAGTGAAAAGCGATTCTTTCTCGAATCCTACCACAGATCCGGACTTTACCGAAACAAAATAGTCCAAGCCATAAAAGAAGCCGGACTGCCAGAGGAGCTCTCATGGCTCCCTCTGATCGAAAGCGGTTTCAAGATAAAGGCCCTGTCCAAGGCCAGAGCTCTGGGATTGTGGCAGTTTATCCCCTCGACCGGCTACAAATTCGGCCTGAGCAGAAACACTTGGATCGACGAAAGGATGGATCCGGAAAAATCCACTCAGGCAGCCATTGCCTACCTGAAAGAACTCCACCAGATATTTGGTGACTGGACTACCGTCCTGGCTGCCTACAATTGCGGTGAAGGAAGAGTCCTGAGGGTAATCAAGGGCCAGAAGATCAATTACCTGGATAATTTCTGGGATCTTTATGAAAAACTTCCCAGAGAAACCGCCAGGTATGTTCCCAGATTCCTGGCCACTCTGCACATAATAAAAAATCCCGCAAAATACGGAATCGAACTGGTCCGGCCTGCCCAACCTGTTCCGGTTGATGTGGTGCCCATAGAGAAACAGGTTCACCTCAAGACTGTGGCCAAAACCCTTGGGATATCCTATACAGATCTTGTCAGGCTGAACCCGGCACTGAGATACAAGATTACTCCAGGGGATCCTTATGAACTCAAGGTCCCGAAAGGCCACGGCACCATACTGCAGGCAAAGCTCGGTAATATTCCACGATGGTCTCCCCCGAAACGGGTATACGTTTATCACAAGGTCAGGAAGGGTGAATCACTTTCCATCATAGCATCCAGATACAATACGAGGGTCAGAGACATCATACTCGCGAACAACATAAGGAAAAAACACTTTATCCGTGCCGGCCAGAGACTGAAAATCCCGCTTAAGAAAGGTGCGTCCAGAAGGGCAGTGAGATGTGATGTGACATTGAGTCCGTCAGGCAAATATACCGTCAGGAAGGGAGATTCTCTCTGGCGGATTGCAAGAAAGTTCAACATCACCACCAAGGACCTCATAAGGCTGAACAAATTGTCATCCACCAGACTGCATGTAGGTCAGGTGCTCACCATAACAAAGGGCAAGTGCGTGGTTTCTCCTGACATTACCTAATCACGGGGACATTGGCCAGATGTTGATACTGAGGCCCTAGCACTATGATCCCTGCGGCTTCAGTCTTACCGGAGCATCGGCTGTCCGTCAGACTTCCCTGTGAGCTTAAGCAAAAAAATCCTCATCCTTGATGGACCTCGCTTTACGTTCATCTACCAGACCAAGCAGGATCAACCCCAGAACAAAAAACACTGTCAGTGCAATAATGGAATTCCTTGATGAACCTGTCCAGTGCCGGATGATGGCAAAGGAAAAGGGGCCCCATATGGCTGAAAACTTGCTAACCACGGAATAAAAACCGAAAAATTCCGCTGAGGCCCCTACAGGGATGATTGATGAATAAAAAGACCGGCTTATGGCCTGTGATCCTCCAAGCACCAACCCTGTGACTGCACCGAGAACAAAAAATTCAAGTGCTGATTGGATAAAATAGGCATAAATCACTACGCCACTCCATCCCGCAAGACTTATCATCACTGCACGTTTAGTCCCAGCCGAATCTGAAATCCTTGCAAACAGCATGGCCCCCAAAAAGGCGACTATCTGTACTATCAACAGGGTCACCATAAGGGCGGCAGTGGAAAGATGCAGTTCCTGTCTGCCGTAGATGGTGGCCATCTGTATCACTGTCTGAATCCCTTCGTTATAGAGAAAAAAAGCCGCCAGAAACAACAGCAGCTGCCGGAAACGCCGAATTTTCATCATGGTATTCCATACCCTGGAAAACCCTGCGCGGACATATCCTATCGGCAGGGGAACCCGCCTGAAGTCCATAGGGAGCCCTTGCCTTCCCCGGGGTTCCTTCAGGGAAAAAAACGTGATCAGACTGAATCCCCCCCACCAGATGACTGAAAACAGCATGCCGATACGGGCGGCCTCGGCCTCGGTCAGACCGAACATCTCATGGCAGGCCACGAGTGCCAGTGAAAGGGCAAACTGTATCCCACCCCCCACATATCCATAGGCAAATCCCCTGCTGGATATCTGGTCTTCTTTTCCTTCAGGTGCGATCTCCGGAAGAAACGCATCGTAAAACACATTTCCGCCCACGAAGCCGATCTGAGTCAATATAAACAGGAACATCGACAGCCATACATCTCCTTTTTCGCAGAATGAGAGCAGTACGCCGGCTGCCACACCCGTATAACAGAAAACAAACAGAAAACGTTTTTTTGAACCTGAGAAATCTGCGATCGCGCCGAGCACAGGGGCTGCAATCAGCACGAACACGGCAGATGCAGATACCATGAACCCCCATAGTGTCTCAGGTGCATACATTTGACCTCCAACTTCAAACCCGCCGGGCGGAACGATCACACCTGCAAAATACACTGGAAGGATCGCCACCATAAGAGTGGTAGCGTAAGCTGAATTTGCCCAGTCGTACATGGCCCAGCCGAAAATCATCCGCTGGTCGTCTCCGCCCGGACTCTCTCTGTTACAGGATTGTGGTAACACGTATCTATTAATACCGCGTGGTCTCAACCGCCTGAATCATAAAGGACTTGATGTCCTAGGCGCTCTGACGGTTCACATACAACGAAAAACCCCTGAGGCTGTCTGTCCAGTCTCAGGGGTGTGTTGGTTGTTGCCATTCAACTGTGATTGTACACCATCACATGACAATAGCTCTACTCTATTGCAGGCATTTGAAGTGCATGGAGTTCTTCGGCATACTCTGTGCCTTGTTCCGGATCAGAATCCCTGATTTTTTCAGGCGCTCTGGTATCTGTCATCGACTTCAAAGCGGCCCCTCTATCTTGACTGCACAGACCTTGTATTCCGGGGTGAGAGTCTTTACGTCCATGCCCGGACTGGTCAGAAGATTTGTGAGGCTGTCAGGATAATGAAAAGTCATGAAAACCGTCCCGGGCCGGCTTCTTTCGGTAACCCTGGCAACTGCCTTGACCGTACCCCTGCGTGATATCACTCTTACCCTGCTGCCTTCTCGAACCCCGATCTTTTCTGCATCTGCCGGATGGATTTCCACAGCCTCATATCCCGCAATCTGGTCAAATCCTCTGCACCTTCTTGTCATAGATCCATTATTGTAATGTTCCAGCTTCCTGCCCGTGATCAAAACAAGTGGATAATCCCTGTCTGCATCTTCCTCAGGCAGAATATATGAAACAGGAACAAAGGTGGCCTTCCCCCTTGGAAACTGCTCGGTATACATCAGAGGCGTTCCGGGATGCCCTGGTTCAGGACAGGGCCATACCTGTCCGTCCCTTTCCAGACGATCATAGGAAATACCTGCATATTGCGGGGCGAGTCTGGCAATTTCGGCCATTATATGTTCAGGATGCGTATAAACCATCGGATATCCCATGGCCTGGGACAACAGACAGATAATCTCCCAGTCCGCTTTGGCACTGCCTGGCGGATCAACGGCCTTGCAGACCCTTCTGACCCTGCGTTCACCGCTGGTGAAAGTTCCGTCCTTTTCGTAGAAGCAGGCCGCAGGCAGGACTACGTGAGCCAGTTTCGCTGTCTCTGTCATGAACAGGTCCTGGACTACGATGAAATCCATGGCCTTGAGGGCTTTTTGGACGTGCCCGACATTTCCCTGGGTCTGGGCGGGGTCATAACCCACTATATACAATCCCTTGAATGTCCTTTCCAGGGCGCGGTCATACATCTGAGGTTCCATTAACCCGTCTTCGGTGGACAGAGCGTTCACTCCCCATGCCTTTGCAAACCGGGCCATGGACTTTTCGTCGTCCAGGAATTGATAACCGGGATAAGTATAGGGCAGGGTTCCCATATCACAGGCGCCCTGTACATTATTCTGCCCTCTGAGCGGATTTATGCCGTTATACGGCCTACCCACATGGCCTGTAGCAAGTACCAGGTTTGCCAGTGCCATTACTCCGGAAGTCCCCCCCTTGTGCTCGGCCACGCCGAGCCCGTAGAGGATGAGAGCATTTTCCGCACCGGCATATCGCCTGGCCGCTTCCCGCACCAGGGAGGCCGGGACCCCTGTAACCTCCTCCATCTTCTCGGGCACATAATCTTTTATATGGTCCCTTATGGCCTCCACATTCTCGGTTCTTTCATGGATGAAGGCTTCGGCGATTAGATTTTCCTCAAAAATCACATTCAATATGCTGTTCAGAAGAGGAATATTGGTTCCAGGCTTGAGACGGAGCCACAGCCCATCCGGCTGTCCATCGGCTATGGCCGCCACTTCCGTACGACGTGGATCTATGACAATAAATTTTGTTCCTCCGGCTGCGGCCTGCTTCACCTTGAGTCCAATTATCGGATGGGCTTCAGTGGTATTCGAACCACAGATCAGGAGGAGATCGGTTCCTGTGATCTGTTCAAACGGGGTGGTAGCAACTCCGCTTCCCAGTGTGGCCAGCAGACCGCTGACCGATGGAGCGTGTCAGACCCGTGCACAATTGTCCACATTATTCGTGCCCCATACCGCCCTGGCAAGTTTCTGAAGGAGGAAATTTTCCTCATTGGTGCACCTTGACGAAGCAAGTATGCCAATGCTGTCCGATCCATGCCTCTTCTGGAGCTGAACAAACCTGGAGGCCACTGACCTCAAGACTTCATCCCATTCAACCTCCCGGAACGGCTCATCTATGGAATCCCTCATCAGGGGCCTAGTCAACCTGTCAGCATGACGATAAAAGGTGTGGCCGAATCTCCCCTTGACACACAATTGACCCCAGTTGGGGGGGATATCGGAATCCGCCTTTATCTCCAGAAGCGCACCATGCTGGGTAACAAGCTTGACACTGCAGCCTGTACCACAGTAAGTGCACACACTGACTGTTTCCTCCACCCTGTCGGGCATCAGCGGCAGAACCACAGCCTTCTTCACCAGGGCACCGGTTGAACATGCGTCTACACACGCTCCGCAGGAAACACATTTGTCATTGAACCCGATAGATATATCGCGCAGCTGTCCGGTCTCTGCATCTTCCGTAAAAGACAGATCCAGGGCATCATATCTGCAGATCCTCTCGCACCTGGTGCACGCAACACACTTGTTTGGATCCACTGTTATGAAGGGATGGCTGCTGTCTATACTGTAACTCATGCGAGAAGGAGCTATACTCGCCTTGAGTTTGTAGTCTATGGCCAATTCCCTGTAAGTACACTTTGAGAGTCCTAGGCAGCCGCACTGGAGGCACCGTTTGGCCTCTCTGACAGCCATACCCTCGGAAAAACCCAGCTGTACCTCATCAAAATCTCCCGTGCGCCTTTCCGGCGGTCTGGACGGCATGCACTCGTTCAGACGTATCGAATAGCCGTCGAAATTATGCATGTCCACATCTTCAAAGCGTTTGCCCTTTGTAAAGTTGAAACGGTGTTCAACCGGACGGATCTTTTCGCTTTTCAGAAATTCATGAATGGATTCTGCAGCTCTCCTTCCTCCCGACACGGCCTGAATTACAGTACGCGGACCGGTGGCGCAATCTCCCCCTGCATAGACTCCTGGTATATTGGTCTTCATGGAGCTGGGATGTACCTTGATTGTCTTTCTAGGAGAAAGCTTGATGGATGCTTCGATTTCACCGTAACACTGAAATGTAGGATCCCCTTCCTGTCCCAGTGCGGAAATAACAGTATGACCTTCCCAGAAAAGCCTTGAGCCGGGCATGGGTATGGGTTTCCTGACCCCTCTGGCGTCAGGTTCGTCCAACACGGTCCGGGCCATCTGAACCCTGATCATTCCCTCATCCTTCTGAATGCGCATGGGTGTCGCCATAAGGAAGAACTGGACTCCTTCCTTCTCGGCTTCTTCAATGTCCCTCTGGTGGGCCGGAAGTTCCACCCTAGATCGCGGATAGATCACGGTGACATCTTCCGCCCCCAGTCTTTTGGCGCTCCTGGCGCAGTCTACCGCAATGTCACCTCCACCGATGACAAGCACCTTTTTCCCGACTTCATGGACCTTTTCCTGGTTAATGTCCCTGAGAAAACACAGTCCGTCCTTGGCCAGTTCAGCACCTTCCAGTTCAAGGCTCTTCTGCCTGGAAAGACCTGCCCCTATGAATACGGCCTGGTACCCATCGTCTATCAATGATTGAATTGAAAAGTCTTCTCCCCACCTCTTCCCAAGCTTGACATGGATTCCCATGTTTATAATGTTCTGGATTTCACGGTCCAGCGCCTTGTTGGGCATTTTGTAGTTGGGTATTCCATAACGGAGGAGTCCTCCAAGCTTCCGGTCAGCTTCAAATATTGCAACCTCGTGCCCCTGCTTTCGCAGATAGTAAGCAGCCGACAACCCTGCCGGTCCTCCGCCAATAACCGCCACTTTATGGCCTGTAGCCGGAGCGATGCTCTCTTCGACCAGGCCTTTTTCCAGGGCATAATCCGCCACAAAACGCTTCAGGTGATTTATTGCGATCGGTTCGTCAAGCAGAACTCTCCGGCACCTGGTTTCACAGAAACGGGGACACACCCTGCCCACTGAAATCGGCAGTGGGTTCTTCTCCTTGATCAGGTTGAGTGCAGCCTCATACTCCCCCTTTGCAATAAGATTGACATAGCCCTGGACATTTATGCCGCCTGGACAGGTAAGATTACATGGCGCCCTGCAATCTCCATAATGAGTAGCGGCTAGGGTTTCAAGACGATTCTTCCTGAACTCCTTCAGCTCCTTGGAATCCGTCACTATTTCTAAACCCTCTTCCAGAGGCGTTCCGCATGCACGAACCTTTCCCCTGCCCTTCACATCCACCATACACAGGAGGCAAGGTCGCCTGGAATCTTCAGCCCCATGCATATGGCACATGGTAGGTATGTCAAAACCCTCTTTCCTAGCTGCCGCAAGGATCGTCATGCCTTTTTCAGCCTGAATCTCTTTACCGTCAATCGAAATTTTTATAATGTCACCCATAGAACCTGCCACCCAATTCCATACGTTACCTTAAGTCAGGCACCTAAACACAATCGAACCAAAAGTTTACTCAGACGTCACAGCTTATACCAGCTGGGGGACCACACTACCTGAAAAATCGGTATAACTTGACATAAATGAAGCCGGGCAACCAGCAAGATTGGCCGCCTGGATGTTAAACGATAGTAAAATGATATTATATTCGGGTCAAGGAGGAGACGCTTACTTTTGTCCCCCCTGTTATGTTACGAGCTGGAGCAGATCCTCGATTATTACATCTTACGGGGACCGTTATCAGAAAAAATACTCTTTCCTAAAAAATGGAGGGAATCCGTTGCACGCTGGTTTCTATTACTTAAGCGTAGCCGGGCCTCTAAAAGGTGCAGGCTCGACCAGACCGGAAGACTATAATTCCAGCCAGGATTCAGAAAAGATCGTTTTTCCCATGAGAACCCTGGTGGTCTTGTAATATTCCAGTTCTTTCGGAGAAAGACTCTGAGGATCGGGTTCGTTCCCGTCCATAATGTCGTGGACCAGTTTGACTAGCTCCGGTCTTTCTCCATGGGCGAGTTCTATCAGCTCATGGTCATATGTCTCTACAATGGCCGACCATATCCCGGTTTTCATCAGCATGGCCAGAAAGGCTCGGTTGAGGTATGGCCGCTTCTCGGCAGAAACCCCGTTTGAGACATTCGACAGTCCAACCGTGGACTTGGCACCAGGCGCAATTTCCGGCAACATGGCCATAAAATCAATTCCACTCATGACCTGATCTGACCCAAGGGTTATGGGAGTGGCAATAGGATCGACGAGTATCTTTTCGTTGGGAATCCCCGCTTCGTTCATCGCCATGGTCAACTCCACGGTCATGGCGGCTCTCTCATTGGAATCCCTGGGCATTCCGTCAACACCCCATAGAAGACCGACCACATAGCATCCTGCTTCTGCCGCCACCGGGATAAGTTTGTCCATTCTTTCCGGTTGCAGCGAGATGGAATTCATAATGTGTTTTTCAGGATTCCGGGCAGCCCTGATCCCTTCAATAAGCGCATCTGCATTTGTGGTGTCCAGAGAAAGAGGACAGTCAGTCACATCTTCCACAACCTTGACGATCCAGGGCATCAATTCAGGCCCATCCTTTCTGGCAGGCCCGATATTGAGATCCAGAAAATCCCCTCCGTCAGCCACTTCTTCATTCGCCATCAATTCTATCGGCCCCGGATCTCTTTCCTTCATAGCCTTCCCGGTCCGGTTACCCATGATATTTATGCTTTCAGCGATACATTGCACATACATCTTATTTATTCCTCAGCCTGTTGCAGACATCATTTATGTTCTCTTCATCGGTCTACCGTACCCGATTCTCACTCCGGCTGCCACTCCTTGAGATAGGGTGGAATATGGCTTGCCTCCCTAGGGCCGATCTGTATCGTCCAGTCAGGCAATTCTTCTTCCAGTTCACCCTTGATTGAAGCAAGATATCCCGGAATGACCAGACTGCGGTGCTTGACCTTTTCCTCTATTCCCGACTTCTTGACAAAGGCACCTATCAGGTCTGCACTGAACTTTCCGGCAGCCCATGCAGTAAGTACCGACAGGCCTTCCGTATCCTTGATAAGCAGCCAGGAGGGGACCTTGCTCCCTTCCACCTCGCCTGAAACTATGAAGTAAGTAAGCGAAAAGTTGCATGTAATGAGTACGGGAGAATCCTCATCAGGGCCGTTGATCGGGTATATGTTCTCCTCCACTACCATGGGTCTCTGGGGATCAGTATAGAGATTGAGGCGTTCCAGCAGAAGAGGAAACAGGGTTTCACCTTGGAGGTCCGACAAAACCACGATCCCGGCATATTTGGCTACTAAAACAGAGGCTATCAGACTCTCCAGCAGAGGATCTTCGGTCATCTCACACGGAAAAGTAATGGTTGGAAAACCTAGAGGCTTATATTTGTGCTTGATAGAGGCTCTTCTCACCGCAATCTGATCTTCAAAAACGGCTCTGGCCGTCCTGGCGCCGGTATCGAGTACCAGATCCTTCAGTCCTGCCCCCTTCATCCGTTCCGAAATTTCTGCCGCATTTCCGAGATTATCGCCTATAACGGTTAACGGGCACCCGGTTTCCTTTGCAACTTCGGCCACGGCATCAGCATTTTCTCCCGTGGCCCCGTAGAGCAGCGGTCTGTGATCTCCACACTTCCCTTCCCCTGCCGAAAGAATCCCTGGATTATCTGACATGAGTATGAGAGCAGCATCCGGACAGTCCGTACGAACCTTTTCCACCAGTGTGGCAAAGGCGCCTTCATCGCCTGTGACATCCTTGACTGCGATTAGATCGGCCTTCAGTTCCATGCCAACCCTGTCGTACCGCAGATCATTAAAACGCCGGCAACGTCCGTCTACATCATCTGAGGGCATATCGGTACTCACCATTACGGCGATACCAGTAGGGTGTTCGAACCTCTTTTCATGGCGATAAAGACATGTTTCACCACCCATCTCAAAAGTATTATCTCCAGAACCCAGAGTAATAGTTCTTATGGGCGGAGCCGAAGCTTCTCCTACTTTTTCTTTGACTTCATCAGATACATATGGGCAGGCCCCTATCTCAGCCTGGCCTGCAGCCACCTTCATGGCAAAGGCCAGACAGGTGGGCACATCACACTCCCCGCAGTTTTTCTTGGGAAGCATTTTCAGGATTTCTATCCCAGTAAGTGCCATCAGTCACACCTCTCCGTGTAAAATTATTATGGAAAACAAACAAGCCAAAAAACAGGGGCACGGCTTTCCTCTACCAGAGAAGTACTAGACCCCCATTGACAACCCATCTAAACCGCACTCTCCATACTGAGCGCAGGATGCCCCTTCTCCTGCAGGAAAGCCAGCACCTCATCTTCTGTGGTCCCGACTTCATCATCGGCTATCATGTCAAAGAGTTCAGGCAACCCCTCTTCTTCACATCGTTTCTCCAGACGCTCCCGGATCTCTTCCTTAAGGATTTTGGGCATCCAGACCACACGCTTCAACCCGCCTTCGGCCTTCATGAACTTCCGGCTACAGATATAGTGCTTGGATACTCCAAGAAATCCAGGCGTTACCTGGCCTCCTCCCACCATGCCTGCCAGAGTGGTAAACTTCATCCCGCTGGGTGTCATACCCATATAGTCCCTGTTCACTATCATAATCCCGTTGCACATGGGCAACATGGTAGCGATGCACTCAAAACAGCCGCACGCTGTCATGGGATCAACCATCAGGCTGTAAGCGCTGACCTGCTCGACCTTGCCTCTTGAGGCCTGTTTGACGAACTCATTGATTCCTGTCCACTGGCCCAAACTGTCATCAATGACATCCCCTTTTTCGATAGGCTGGTTGGGTCCGGTGGGATTTATCTCGTAAGATGCCTTTCCGTCAAGCCAGTTATAGGCACCGCACATGCCGACCCTTTCAGGGGTGATCACGCATACATGGCTGGGAGCAAAGGACTGACACAGAGTACATGAATAGAAGACTTCTTCAGTCTCATCGGTCATTGAGCCAAGACGCTCATCCCTGGCCGCATACACTTTCTTTGCAAGCTCCAGAATCTCTTTTACCTTGTCTTCCTCCGTATATATCTTGACCTGAATCTTGTCGATAATAGCTCCGAAATCCTGATGAAGCTTGCCGTGGAGCAGACGCCCTATGTGTTCAAACTTGAATCCCTTTTCTATGGCCGCCTTCCCAACTCTGACCCACATGATATTTCTCTGCCCTATGTGCATTATGCCCTGGGCATAGTTTATCAGATGATGGAACTGGCGTTCCAGAATAGGCTCGAAATCCGACTGCATCTGACGGCCTGCCACCTCCACCAGGATGGCCAACGGCAGTTTGGCGCCCAGTTCCACATCAGACATCTCGGGGCCTTCGACGGTAACCAGTCCATCCTGGATCTCATCCATTTCCTTGGAAATAAGGACTTCGACACCAAGGGTACGTCCACCGCCACATTCAAGGTACAGGTCGTCTTTTCTGATCCGCTCTCCTTCGAAAGCCGGCCCGTAAGCAGTGGGAATATCGATCTTGGATACAGATACCTTGAGCCCGCGCACCTCTATGGCCTTCTGCACGATTTCTCCGTGCGGAACATTGCTGACGACATGTTCATAGGTGCAGATACCTGTGGGGAGGACCTGCGGTATATCCCAGTCGGATATTGTCGGGAATCCCCAGTTTATGGCCCCGGCTGCATTTGCGTACCACTCATCTGATACCGGTCCGAAGGCGATGACGAATGCAAAAGTACGATCCTTGTTGTAAATAAGATTGCCTTTGAAATCCCCCGGCTTGATTCCCCCGAAGGCCAGAGCAACCCGGCAGGCGAATCCTATTGCAAAGACTGCAGAGGTATATGTGGGGCCGAAGGATGCAAGCCTCGTTGACCACCCCAGCTGTACGTTTTCTTTTGCCAGCTGATCCGGCATTGATATGCCGTCGCTCTTGTCATGCATAAAAATATAAAGGTTTTTTTCCTGGAGCTCCAGAGCTATCTCGGCCGCTGTCTTGGAGTCCTTCGGAGCACCGAGAAGTGCAGCAAATCCAGGTGCGGTGCCGTCAACGAATTCCACTCCGCGCTTGCGGAAGATGACGTCATCTGCGGCGCCCAGCCATACATTGTCTGCTGTAGGATCTTCGGTCTTGGTATAGAAATTCGGCTCCTCGATATATCGGATGGCTTCGAACATCTCCTCTGCGAAAAATGTGGCCATACCGGCATCCAGCGCATGGGCAAGGTAGGGCAGCCATACGCTGCGACTAACCGGCGGTGGAAGGAGCTTGCGGCATTCCTGAAAAATTTCCTTCATATCCCCCAGCTGCTGCACCGGAGCTCCCAGCATGCTGTAGATGATAGGTAGATAGTAAGCAGTGTTTGGAAAAGCCACCTCATGCTCAGGCCCATACTTCTTGACAGCCTCCTCAAACTTTTCCTCGGCCATATCCACAATTTTATGGGCTCCTCGAATTGCGGCGGAACATATGATTTTTGACATATTTAACCCCTCAGAAACTCAAATATATTTAATAGTTAAATGAACAAATAATGGTCATCCGACCTGCCGGTCTCACATCATGCCCCTGATAAGAGACTCCGTAAGCGACACAGCCTTGGGATGCCTCATCACCATAAGTTCTCCACCTGCCAGCAACAGAGTAGACGCTGTGACGGCTTCCATCATTATCCCACGCCTTTCCTGATCACCCATCAGCGGATCGGAAGGCAGACGGCATTCCTTCGCCTTCCAGACTTCCCGCCCAAGATTGCAGATAAAAGGAACCTGCAGCTTGTCGTCCTGCTGGGTAAGGGCAGCTAGCCTTATTCGCTCCATAACCGAATAGGTATATTCAAGCCCATACCCGGCTGCTCCGATGGATGGATCCATGAGTATCTGGTTGAGGGACATTCCAAGGTTTTCCAGCAATATATTCAATTGTTTTGCAAGATTCACATCTATAGGCGTTGCAGCTACCACCGGCAGCTGAAATGCCATGGCAGTGGCTCCCAGCGTACGATAGTTTACATCTGTAGGGGGCCCTATACAGACCTTCTTGCTTCCTGTCAGGTTGGTCACCTCGCGCAAGGTTTCGGTGTCTTTGTCTGCATTGCCACATCCCCACAGTATTACTGGAACATCCACTCCGTCCACTACTGACTGGGCCACCCGGGCCGCCTCGCCAGCCGGCCTGTCCACACCGTTGGGATCGGTGCTTACAAGAGACATACATATTGCCTCTGCCCCATATTCCTCAACACATTTCTTTGCCCAGGCCACTGGGTCCGATGCTACGTCAGAATAATATTTCATCAGGGGCTCAGGCCACTCCTCAGGCTCCATGTCCAGTATCTCATAAGCAATACGGGGAGAATTGGGCATGTCTCCTTCAAACAGATGGAACGGCAGCGCAGATGAGCCACCCACGGTAAGTGCCTTTTCACCATCACCTATGACTACTTCCTGAATCACGCCGGAAGCCGGTTCCATGATCATGTCCTGGGGAATGGAACCTGCTCTTTCCATCAGGGTGGCTGCTTCCTCAGCCAGCTCCAGTGTCGAAATTTCTACACCTTCAGCCTCGACTGCCAGCGATGCGGCCCTCTTTGCCTCCGGCTTTTTCTCTTCCGGCGGAGCGGCTTCCGATTCCGGTACGGGAGCTTCCGGAAGCTCCTCCACTTCTACTGCCGGCGCCACTTCTTTTTCAGCTTCCGGCGAAGCAGGCTTCTCTTCGGGAACTTCAGGAACAGCCTCTCTCTTTCCAGCCCTTTCCAGGCCTGTTCTTGCCTTTTCGTAACCGGGGTCTATCTTGAGCGCCTGCCTAAAAGCTGACTCGGCTTCCTGAACTTCCCTCTTGTGCAGGAGGACATTGCCCCTGGCTGTCAGCCGGACAACCCATTTTCTTTTCCACTCATCCGGTGACAGTTCCGGTGGGCAGGGAGGGATTCCAGCCGGCATGGGTTCTTCTGCAACTCCGGCTGGTGGAGCTTCCTCCTCTATTGCTGCCTCCACGGACATCTCCTCTGCTTCAGCGGCTGCGACCTCTTCAGCTGCGGGTTCGACTGCCTCCTCCAACTCAGGCACTGGCTCGGCAATCTGAACCCGGGGCGGTTCAGGTACAGCCGATGCCGCAGCCGCAGGCTGTCCTTCACCCATGTGCAGCAGAAATTCGGCCTCGAAAAAGCTCTTCAACGCCTCCAATTGATCTTCAGTCAATCCCAAGATCTTACGCAGTGCTTCCAGGCCCTTATTTATGGATTGAAGTGCCCTCTGTTCTCTGAGAGACAACGCTTCCCCTGAAACGATTTCACTGACCGGTGCTGCTTCAGCAGCCACCCCCTGTGGCTCAACTATTGATTTACATACCATACCAGCCTCGCTCACACCTCTGGCCTTTTCCAGTGCGGCTCTTGTCTTTGCCAATTCTTCAGCAAGCTGTTTCTGCTTGATTTCTTCCCTGTCGGCCATGTCCTTGAGCCGATCCAGCTGGCTCTTCAGTTCAGAAATTTCACCGGCAGCTTTTTCCTTTTCTTTTGTCACCAGGTCTCTTGATGCCGCTGCCTCGGTCCTGGCCTGGTCGACCTGTTTTTCGAGTTCTGCCCTGATCTGCTCCTCGGCCTTTGACACAACCTCTTCGATAGTGCCCGAACTTATCAGACATGGTTCTATCCCCCTGGGCTCCGGTCTGGCGGAAAGTCCCGCCCTGGACACAATATCAGCAACTGCCTCTTCCCATTCGATGGCCATGACATGGACACCTGCGACACCAGGTATTTCACGGACCCGGTTGATGATATCTACGCATATATTAATGCCCTCTTCTCTCTGGTCTGAGGCATCCTGGAGCCGTTTGATCACGTCGTCAGTCACGTCCAGACCTGGCACAAACTTTTTCATGTACCGGGCCATTCCAAGCGACTTGGGCGGTGTAACACCGGCCAATATATATACTTTCTCATGTAGACCCAGATCACGCACCATTTCCATGAACCTGGCAAATTTGTCTACATTGTAAATAATCTGGGTCTGGATGAAACTGGCGCCGGCATCCACTTTCTTTGCCAGCCTGACAGGCCTGTATTCAAATGGATCTGCAAAAGGATTGGCTGCGGCTCCCAGAAACAACCTGGGTTCGTAGTTCTTGATGACCTCGCCACACTGAAATCTCTTCCCGTCCCTCATGTCTTTGACCATTCCGAGAAGCTGGATGGAATCCATGTCAAAGACACCTTTTGCATGGGGATGATTTCCAAATTTCTGGTGATCACCTGTCAGGCACAGCAGATTCTTGATGCCCAGCGCCGCAGCCCCCAGTATATCAGACTGCATTCCGATACGGTTCCTGTCTCTGCAGGTCATTTGCATGACTGGTTCTACACCTTCCGCCATGGCGATCAGACCTGCTGCCAGGCTGGACATTCTGACTATGGCCGTCTGGCAGTCTGTTATATTAACGGCATCTACGTGTCCCCTGAGTATGCGTGCCTTCTCCCTGACAACATCAAAATCACCGTTTTTGGGCGGGCCTAACTCTCCGGTGACTGCGAACTCACCGGAACTCAATACGTATTCTAAATTGCTTCCTGCTATCACGATAGCAAGTCCTCCCTGATTCTCCGTCGGGGCCCTCCGTGACCAGCTGGCCGCCAGTCCCTGATAGGCGTAATTTCCCTTAGATTCTGTTCCTGCCTGAGATAGGTAAGTTTGTCATAAATCCCCTGCCAGACACACGGCACATCCGGATTTATCTCACACTTTCCTCCCACTGACCCTCCGCAGGGACCATTAGACAGGCTCTTTGCACACCTAGCCACGGGGCAGAGACCGCCGGTCAAGTGGAGCACGCATGAGCCGCATCCTGCACACATTTCCTTCCACTCTCCGCTGCTCAGATTAGCCCCGTAGAAAGTAGTATTGACACCTGGCAGCACCCTGACCCCACGGCAGCAGTCGGCTATAAAGTTGACTCCCACTCCACATGCCATTGAGATCACGGCATCGTAATCCTTCCCGCTTTCTCTGAGAGGTTCCAGGTATTCCGGATCACACTGCCTCACATAGGTCTCCTCCAGGACTTCTATCTTCTCGCCTGACATCTTCCTCCCCAGGCGCAGTGCTGACGACAGGATACTAACCTCCTTGTCGCCACCTGCAGAACATACTGCAACACATCCTCTGCACCCAAGAACCAGTACTTTTTTCATCCCGGCTGTCATCCCCAGGATCTCCTGCATGGGTTTTCTTTCAGCAATAATCATTTTTTTTCAAGTCCCTGGTCAATTTATATTCTGTCCGTCACTTTCAGCCGTTGATATTAGGAAACATGACGTGCAAACCTGTTCCAGATATCCTCTATTTGTGTATCGGCTCCATCCCAGTCACCCGGCCTTTCATCTCCCGGGCAGCTTCCACTACCGGCTCCGTCTCCCCTCTGCCGGCAAAAAACATCTCGACCCTGCCGGGATCGATATCCAGCTCTTCGAGTATTCCCTTTACGTATTGCACCCTCTTTGAGGCTCGCCGACTTCCAGTAAGATTGTGGCATTCGTCCACAAGGCAGCCTGTCACGAATACTGCTTCGGCTCCGTTATCCAGGGCATCCAGTATCTGGACCACTTCCAGCCTTCCTGTACAGGGGAGCCTGACCAATTCAAAGTTCTCGGAAACAAGGCCAGCGGCCTTGAGAGCATCTGCATCAACACTCGCAGTATAGTTACAACAGAAAGCTATGATTTTCGGATCGCTAATTGACATCTCTGCCACCATTCCTCATACCTCTGGCCTCGAGTGAAGGGGCCAGTTCAATTGCCTCAGCAGGACATTCCAGAACACAGATTCCACAGGCCTTGCAGAGATCAGGTTCAATATATGCAGATCCACTCCCTGCGATATAGGGCGCCCCAAACGGACACAGTCGGACACATGTCAGACACGCTACGCATTTGCCCGGGTCTACCTGAGCGAAAACACCCAGTGAAGCCAGTCTGTCTGAATCCGCCAGCCCCCTCTTAACTGCCTCTTCCCTCAGCCCTTTGATGATGTCTGCACACCGGACTTCCTGAGGACATACCGGAATACAGCTCTGACACTGCGAACAGGCCCAAATTTCGTCCGACTCAAGGAGCTGCTTTTCAAGCCCTAGGGATGCCATATGAACAATTTTTCGTGGATCAAACTCAGGCACCACTTTCTCCACAGGACATACTCCGCTGCAGGAACCGCATCCGTAACACAGGCTGAGCGTCGAGCAGCCCTGGTAATGAGCTATTTCCGGTCCGAATGATTTGTTTAATTTATTTACCTGAATGGTCATAATATCGTATTCCCAATCTTCTTCTAACAGTGGTCTCAAGCCAGGGCCCAGCCTGCCTTTTCCTCTTTGACGGTTCCCTTTTTCTGAAGAGCGGCCAGGATCTTCTCCAACTCATCTCCCGAACCTCCTGTCAGCTCCGCCAGTCCGGAGACGTCGCATGACCCCTGAGCCGCCAGACACAGTGCAATCTCCCGGGAAATTCGCTCAGTGCGGAAAGACGGCAGCACTTTCTTGGACACACCATCTGTAATGGTGTCTGCACCGTAGTCTCCGTCCTTAAGCATATTCT
>DTYO01000193.1 GCA_012961845.1 Thermodesulfobacteriaceae bacterium | reverse complement strand
GATATTATATTTTAATTTTCAGGAAATTTTACTCCGAGAGTTGAGACCGATGAGGGGGAAAAGGGCGGGGGACCGGTCAGATCACATTTACTCCGGGCCCAGGCTGCCTTTATTTTTTTGCAGGATTGGTGGTATTCTATATCCTCTGCTACAGGACAAAGTCATGACGCATTCGAACACTGCAGCTCACTCACTCAGATTCCTCCACACACCGGCCGGGAAACCGGATCTGCCGCCGCAAATTGCCGGCAGGGCACAAGGCAGCTTGAAATGACCAGTCGGATCACAGGTGGAATAGAAGATTTTGAGAAAATTCTTGGTGATGTGCAAAAGGGAAACGTCAGCCCCGTGTACACCCTGATCGGAGAGAGACCCGTCACCAGGCCGCTGATGGAAAAGCTTACCTGCCTCTTGGTGCCTGAAGAGAGCATGGATTTAAATTTCGAGTTCCTGGGGCCGGAAGACTATTCCGAAGGAAAACTCCTGGAACTCCTGGAAACAGTGAGTTTTTTTCCAGGCAGAAAGGTGGTGGCAGTACAGGATCCGCCATTTCTGCTGTCTGCAGGCACCATCAGGGTCAGGTGGAAAAAAGCGGTGGATTCGATTTTGAAGCACGATACTGAACGGGCAGCATCCATAGTATCAAGGCTCCTTTCGGAACTCTCTCTTTCCCCTGAAGAGGTCCTCGCCCTGCCCGGCAATGCACGCAGGGACATACTCCAGTATCCGGCAGGGACGAATCTCGATCCCCTAATGGACTTTCTTCAGACCAGGGGAGCAGAACTGGCAACATGCGATCCAATGCCCGGAGGCTCTGGGGAACACATCCTCTCTTGGCTTGCAGAGAGGTCGGATCCCGACCGGTCGGTGCTCATGATACAGGCCGAGGTGGTGGACAGAAAACTCTCCGTGTTCAGGAAGCTGACTGGCTGCGGTCCAGTCCTCGACATGGATCGTGACCGAAGGGACAGGAAGAAGGGACCGGCTCTTGCCAGGAATACAGTCATCAGGTGGGCGGCGGAACAGGGGAAGAAGATAGAAAACAGAGCCGTGGAACTCCTGCTCCAGGAGGTGGGGCACGAGAGCCTTACGGCGCTCAGACAGGAAATGGATAAGTTGACAGCCCTGGCCGGAGACAGAACCGTGATCAGAGAAGCGGACGTCAGGTGTCTTGCAGTCCGCTACAGGGATGAGGCCCTGTACCAGCTCACCGGCGCCATAGGAGACAGGGACCGCACCAGGAGCATGAAGAGCCTTGCCCTTCTGCTGGACCAGGAGATACATCCCCTTGCCGTCCTCCAGACGATAACGAACCACTGGAAAAAGATGATGCTGGTAAGTGCCGCTGCAGGTGCATGCACCACGGGTCCGGCTGCAAATTTCACAGACTTCAGGAACAGGATGCTGCCTGAAATGATCGAATTCGAGGGCAATTCCGGCAATGTGATAAAAAAAACCCATCCCTACGCCCTGTTCAAACTGAGCAGACAGGCATCCGGTTTCAGACTGGAACACATGCTTGGCTGCCTGGCACATCTGGCAGAGGCGGATTTCGCTCTTAAAGGGAGCAGCATACCTCCGAGGATCGTCTTGGAGACACTCATCTACAGGCTCATCGAAGGCTCGACGTAAGCAGGTGAAGGCCCTACTCTACAGTACTTCCGGACCCATTATCCGGAATACACATTCAGGATGAACATATGGATAAAACGGAGAAAGAACCAGATACCAGATGGACCAGGAGCGCCCGTTTCCTGTTTGAGGGCTCCATGCTCAAAAACACTATGAGGACCGGCTATTCCTTTCTGGGCAAGGGTCAGGAATCCGTGGCCGCCCATACCTTCGGGATGACGCTTGCCGCAATGGTGCTGGCACGGTCCAGACAGGGCATAAACATGGAAAAACTCCTGAAACTGTGCCTGCTTCACGATCTGCCTGAGGCCAGGACCGGGGACGCAAATGCGGTGCACAAGCTGTATATAGTGATAGACGAACAGGCCGCTGTCAGAGACATGGTCAAAGGACTTCCCGGCGGGGAGGAAATTACCGAACTCCTCGATGAATACCGCAGGTGCGAGACGGAGGAAGCCATCCTGGCCCATGATGCAGACCAGATCGACATGCTGCTTTCCCTAAAGGAACACTACGACACCGGCAGCACGGATGCCGCCCTGTGGATGCCCCATGTCATGGCAAGGTTGCAGACCAAGGAGGCCGAAGCCTTGGCAGAGGCCATCCTGGGTGAACACTGGGCCGGCTGGTGGATGAGACAGCTCCTAGGCGAACACCGCAGCAGCCGGAACACCGGTAATGATCAGCCCTGAACCATGAAAAAATCCACATGTGCCAGATGCGGGGCATGCCTAGCTGCATGCCCTGTCTACTCCATGACGAAACACGAGCGTTTCGGCCCCAGGGGCAAGAACATGCTGCTGGATACGGCCCTGTCCGCCGGAACCGGCGCAGAGAAGCCGTCTGCCGCCGTGACAGAGACCCTCAAGGCATGTCTCCAGTGCGGGGCATGTTCAGCCGCATGCCCGGCCGGAGTGGATGTAAGAGGCGCCATACGACGTGCCAGAGAGCATAACGGGCACGACTGCACAGTGCCGTCCTGGGTCTGGGAGGTGCTGGCGGCACGTGGGCTCACCCCTTTCCTGGCGCGCATTATCTCGGGATTCCCCGGTGGGAGCGGGATCATATGGCGCCTCACCGGCCTCAGCGGGCAGGAGGGCTTCACCATGCCGGACCTGGCACAGACCCCCGCCCTTTCATCGGATCGGGCCTGCACATCCGGAGTTCCGCTCGCGGGAAAATCTGCAGGGCTGAAGATCTCGGTCTTTGTAGGGTGTGTCCAGAACTACCTCTATCCCGAGGTGGTGGAAGGTATGTTCAAGTGGTTCGGCGGAAGGATTTCCATCCCCCGTGGCCAGATCTGCTGCGGAATGCCGGCTTTTTCTTCCGGAGACAGGGAAAAGGCCTTGAAGTTCGCCCTGCGAAATATCTCCGTTTTCCGGGAACAGGCCCCTGACTATATACTCACCGGGTGCGCAACCTGTGCATCCATGATCAGGAACTGGGCAGGACTGGTAGCAGACGTGCCGGAGGCCCACTCCACTGCCGTGGAATTAGGTGAAAAAGTACGGGAATTCAGCCGCCTTGCCTGGGAACTGGCCGTTATTCCGTCTCCGGAAGATCTGGCGGACGTGGAGCGGGTGACATTCCATGCCCCGTGCCACCAGCGATTCGAACTAGGCGGCGCGGAGGTGACCGAAGACCTGCTGCAAAAGATGCTTCCGGGAAAATTCACGGACATGACCCGTGAATGCTGCGGCCAGGGCGGACTGTTCAGCCTGGGCCACCCTGAACTCTCCGGACGGATTCTGCAGAAACGGTTCCGCAACTGCCGCCGTACCGGGGCCACCGTACTGCTGACCACATGCTCCGGATGCCTCCTGCAGCTCAGGGCGGGAGCCGGCAGCATGGAAGACGGGCCACAGATCCTGCACATTGCGGAACTAGTGAACAAATGAAAAAAGTCCAGGATTATTATTTCAAAAAGGCGAAAAAAGAAGGTTATCCAGCCAGATCGGTATACAAGCTGGAAGAGACAGACAGGAAGTACCATCTCCTGAGAAAGGGGGACACCGTCCTGGATCTCGGGGCATATCCAGGTTCATGGACAAGGTACGCAGCACGGATTGCAGGCCCCGGAGGACTGGTGGTGGCAGTGGACCTCAGGAGGGTTCGAGATATGGGGAAGAACGTGAAAAACCTGGAAGCAAATGTCCTGGAAATCGACCCGGCAAGACTCAGGCGGATCCGCAGGCATTTCGACGTGGTTCTCAGCGATATGGCACCTAAAACCACCGGGCGGAGAGACGTGGACCATTACAGGTCGGTGGAACTGGCCGAAAGGGCGCTTTTCCTGGCAGAAGAACTCCTTGCACGCCGGGGTACGTTCTTCTGCAAGATATTCCAGGGAGAAGACCTGCCGGCGTTCAGAGACAGGTGCAGAGAGCAGTTCGATTCAGTCCGCATGGTGAAACCGAAGAGCTCGCGCCCGGAGAGTGTCGAGGTCTTCCTGCTGTGCAGGTGCTTTTCTCCACCCCGGTCATAGCCGGTACAGCTTTTCATCCACCTCCGGTCGGAGATATTTTTTCCTCAGAGTTTTGAGCCCTTTGCCGCCGACTCCGCTGAGACCGCCAAAAGGGTCTTCCTGCTCCAGGACGTCCCCCAGTTCCTCCTCGATCTGATCAGGATCCTCTCCCGCCTCCATGCGCCTGATTGCCTCTTCCATGCCGGACCCCATCTCCATGCCGGTGGCATCGAACAGCCTGCGCATGAGGCCTGCCGCCTGGCGGGGATCGTTTTCATCCAGGCCCTCTGCCTCGGAGGCAAGGGACGCCATGGCCTTTTCCAGACGATCTTCGTCTATGTCCGGAAAGCTGTCCCCCTCCCCTTCCTTCCTGCCTTTGGATATGGCAAACAGGGATACCTGCCGTTCCAGGTCGGGTCTCCCGCATTTCGGACACTCAGGCCTTTTTTCCGTATCTATCCTGGCGGAAAGAAAGTTGAAAATTCTATGGCAGTCCGGACAGTAAAACTCGTAAACCGGCATGGCACAACCTCCTGCAGCTCTCATTCCCCAATAATTTTGGGCATGATACTCCCGATGTCAACCTCCCTTCTTTACTTTGTCCGGTAAAGACAGTCTATTGTCGGCAGCAGTCGAATGGATGGTTGGCCGAGGAGTGCCTCTAAAAATAAGGGATTCTGTTCCGGAACAAGGCGCACGAGAAAAATACCCGCAGATATATTGATGATATTTCGAGGTTTAATTTTTTAGTGCAGCACGGCAATGGGACAAAAGAACAATTTATAACCCGGATTATTCGGTTCGCGAGTTTGCCGAACAATTTTTATTTGAACCTTTTTGGTGCAGTTTTTGACTCACTACGT
>DTYO01000192.1 GCA_012961845.1 Thermodesulfobacteriaceae bacterium | reverse complement strand
GCCTCCAGGGCCCGAATAGCCGCAAGCAGTTCCACGCGGTTGTTGGTGGTCCTGCCAGCCCATCCACAGAGTTCCCTGACTGAATCTCTGTATTTCAGTATGGCCCCCCAGCCTCCGGGGCCTGGATTGCCTGAACATGCTCCGTCAGTAAATATGTAAACGGGAATAATGGATTTGTCTCTGATGTTTTCATTCATTACTGGTACACTCGTGCCTGTTCCGGAATAAAAGGCTCTGAGGCACCGCAAAAGCAGCTAAGACGGTTTGCGGCCGGTGTAGAGCGTAACTATACCCATGGTCAGCGGCCTGAAACAGACTTCGCCATATCCTGCCTTCTCCATTATGTATACCAGCTCTTCAGGTTCGTAAAAACTCTGTATGGATTCGGCTAGATAGCTGTATGCCTCCCTGTCGCCGGAAATGATGCCTCCCATCCGGGGAAGGAGCCTGTAGAGATAGAACTTGTACAGGGGGCCCAGTAGCGGAGTCCTGGGCCTAGAGAACTCGAGAATCGCCAGCTTGCCTCCAGGTGTAAGGACTCTCAGCATCTCGCTTAGTCCCTGGTCCGGTTTGCTGAGGTTTCTAACGCCGAATGCCACTGTAATTGCCTGGAATGTCATGTCAGGAAGAGGAAGGGATTCTCCGTCGCCGCATATAGGGAATATATATTCACTTTTCTTGTGGCCGGATACCAGCTTTGCCCTGCCGAAGTGCAGCATTTCATAACAGAAATCCACAGCTACCACCGGACGCGGGATTTGGCGTACGATCTCGGCGGAAAGGGGGAGGGTGCCCGCGCACAGATCAAGTATGGGGCCTTCCCTGAATTCCGCAAGCTCTCTTGCGGTAACCCATCTCCAGTAGTGGTCGATGTACAGGCTCAATAGACCGTTCAACAGGTCGTACCGTCTTGTAACGGCTGCAAATTTTTCCCTTACAAAGCGTTTTTTTTCTTCTCCTGTAGGGACCATCGGTTATCTCGTTCCGTTCATAGTTCATCTAGTGCAGGGAGTATGTCCAGTTCAGTGACCTCAGGAAACCCGCCCCGTTCGTGGAGCAAGCTGAAAAAATGCAGCAGCCCTTTCTGTTTTTCCATGGAAAGATCAAGTTCGATTCCCTCCAGGTAATCCAGGCATTGCCCCGGATCCATGGGGATCCGAGGTGCTACCAGCCTGCTGATCCTGGCCATGTCGTTCCTCCCTGTGTTGTAACAGGTGACAAGACGCCTGAATAGAGCGGATATCCTGCCGCTGATCCTGTTCCAGCTTTTTTTCCTCACGGCCCATACGGCGAAGACAAAAGGAAGGCCTGTATTCCTGAGCCAGATCTCCGCAAGATCCCACTGGAAAAGCCTCTTTTCAGAGGCCTTCAGCCTCAGTGCTTCATCACCGATGGCAAGATATGCGACTGTGGAAGGATCTGATTCAAGTTCCTGGAACCTGCCGGTCTTGTACAGAGGCTCAATCCCCAGGAAATTCTCCAAGATGATGTAGAGCAGGTTGACAGATGTTGCTGAATGCGGTGTTAAAAGCACATATTTTCCGTGGAGTTCCCGGAGGGGCCGCCTGCTGAACAGTATGACACTGCCCACCGGGCCTGTGGCGCTGATTCCCAGATCGGGCAGTAGGAAATATCTCTCTGCATCCAGTCCATACGCAAAAGAAGAGACCAGGCCCACGTCCAGCCTGCCTTCTGCCAGCCTCATGTTCAGAAAAGTGGGAGGGCCTTCCTCCACAACCCACCCTTCAAGGGGGCCCATCTCCTGCCACGGAATGCATATTGGTGCCGTGTTGATGAAATTTACAATACCCAGTCTGGCCACGTCCGGCAGCGGGCCGCCATGCAACCGGTCAGGATTCCCTGTCAAATCGCTTTTTGACGTATGTGTCTCTTTCATGCTGCAGGGGTCTGCGTGCTTTCGTCCACTACATAACACTCCACGTGATCTCTGGATCCTTCGGATACCAGAAATTCCACTATGTTTGCAACAGGAAGGCGGTCGGATCTCAGGGCAAGAAATACAGCATCTTTTCCCGGAGAAAGACTGCCCAGGCGGTGTGAAAGGCCGAGAGCCCAGGCGCCGCCGGCCGTGGCGGCCTCGAGTATGTCAACAGGAGAGAGCCCAGGGGCCAGTCCTGTGAGACTTGCCATTTCTGCAAAGATGGACAGCCTGTCGTTACTGGCCAGGCTGTCGGTTCCCAGGGCCAGGGGAATCCCGGCTCTGTGCAGATCTTCAGCCTGTGGGATACCTACGCCCAGAAACATGTTGCTCCTGGGACAGAGGCATACGGATGCACCGGTTGACGCTAGTAAGGAGATCTCTTTGCTGTCCAGGTGTACCGCATGTACGCATATCGTGTTCCGGTCTAGCAGCCCGAGGGAATGGAGATATCTCACAGGGGTGGTGGACGGAATACGGTAATTGAGGGGCCAGTGACACCTTTCCTCCAGGAAGTCCCTTACCGGGCCTGTCCCGGACCTGAGAAACTCCATCTCCTCCAGAGATTCGGCGGCATGGATGGCAAAAGGAAATCCCCTGGCCCTGTTCCAGGCCTTTATTTCCTGCAGCAGCCATGGAGACACAGAATAAGGGGCGTGGGCGGATACAGTGAATCCGAAACCGTTCCTGCCGGAGATGTTTCCGGATTTTTTGGTTTCAGACATGGCCGGGAGACCTCCGATATCCGGGATACTGCCGGCATCCGCAGTGGGATTGATCATCTCACGGAAGAAGATTCCCCGGAAGGGCCATGTTCTGCGGAAGTCCGAAACGATATCGTTGATGAAGTCCAGATTTCCAACATCTCCTACCCCTATGACCCCGTCCTGGAAAAGGGAGTCGATGGACTCTTCTATAGCGGGTATCCACTCATGGGACTCTATCCTGCTTCTGGCCTCTATAAGATTTCGGACCCAGCCCATGAACGACCCGGTGGGAGAAAGACGCCATTTAAGCGGTGCCAGCTCTATGTGTGAATGGGCGTTGATCAGGCCGGGCATAAGGACTGCATCTCCGTATTTTTTCATCTCACCGTGATAACGGGTGCGCATCTGATTTGCCGGCCCTGTCTCAATGATTTTTCCTCCAAATGTGACAACTGCACCGTTTTCTATCACCGGAGAATCAACCGGTATGACCCACTGTGCCGCATGGATGCGCAACGGAAGCGGTTCGGATGAAGGTTGTGTTGATCTGCAGGCCATGGCTTTGTCCGGTCAGACCAGTGTGTAGTCCATGAGGCGCTGGCGTGGTTTGAATCCCGCCCCTGAAACGATGTGTTTTATCTCGGCCTCTGAAAGACGGTGGCTTACCCCGGCTGCGGCCACTACATTTTCCTCTATCATTGTGCTCCCGAAGTCGTTGGCTCCGAAAAACAGCGAGATCTGGGCAACCCGGGGGCCCTGGGTGACCCAGGATGCCTGGATGCCGGGTATGTTGTCAAGGAAGATCCTCGAGACTGCAAGCAGTCTGAGGTACTCTTGGGCAGTTGCCGGCCTGGTATCGATGGCGGTGTTTCCGGGCTGGAAGGGCCACGGTATGAAGGCGGTAAAACCGCCGGTGCGGTCCTGAAGATCCCTGAGCCGCCTGAGGTGCTCGATTCTGTCTTCAACCTGTTCCAGGTGTCCGAACATCATGGTGGCAGTAGTCTTGAGGCCCAGTTCGTGGGCTATCTCCATGACGCTCAGCCACTGGCCTGCAGTGGCCTTTCTGGGAGCTATCTGTCGGCGGACCCTGTCAACCAGAATCTCCGCTCCACCGCCGGGGATGGAATCCAGCCCTGCTGCAATCAGCCTCTTGAGGACTTGCCGGACCGACAGGCCGGATATACCGGAAAAGTGTATGATCTCAGGCGGTGAAAATGCGTGGCAGTGAATGTCTGAGATATCCTTTATGAATTGCAGCATTTCTTCATAAAAAGACAGAGGAAGATCGGGGTGGAGGCCGCCCTGGAGCAGAATCTGTGTACCGCCCAGAGCCAGGGTTTCTTCTATTTTTTTCCTGAGCTCATCCCTGGAGAGCACGTAGCCTCTGGGTTCTCCTGGGGCGCAGTAATATGCGCAGAATTTGCAGCCCGATATACACTGGTTCGTATAGTTTATATTGCGGTCTATCACATAGGTAACAGTCCTGCCGGGGTGCAGTCTGTGACGGACTTCACCTGCAAGGTCTCCCAGTGCATTGAGGTCCGCACGGGTATAGAGGGAACGGGCTTCCGAATCGGATATCCGGCTGCCGTTCCTGACTTTTTCTATTATGTCTGAAACAGATAGACTGATCATCTCTGCTGCGGCTGCCTAAATGATATTGTAAAGGGTGTCCCGCTCCACCGGCTCCCTGCCTGCCTGCCTTATAAGGTGCTCTATCTCTTCTCTCGACATTGCTTGGGCGGTGTCAGCCCCTGCCATGTGAGTGATTTTTTCTTCCATTACAGTGCCATCAAGGTCGTCTGCTCCGAATGAGAGGGCTATCTGGGCCACCTTGGGACCCAGCATCACCCAGTACGCCTTTATGTGCCGGATATTGTCAAGCATCAGCCTAGATATGGCAATGGTCTTGAGGTCGTCAACACCGCCGGTGGGAGATACCCTGTCCAGGTTGGTGTTTCCCGGGTGGAAGGCAAGCGGGATGAAACACATGAAGCCGCCTGTTTCGTCCTGAGCCTCCCTGAGGGCGGTCATGTGTTCTATTCGTTCTTCAACAGTCTCTATGTGCCCATAGAGCATGGTGGCATTACTCCTTATGCCTGCCCTGTGGGCCGTCTTGGCTACCTCGAGCCATTCACTGCCGGAGAGTTTTTCCGGACAGAGCTTTTCCCTGATCCTGGTGCTGAACACCTCTGCACCACCGCCCGGGATGGAACCCAGACCGGCTGCCGTCAGATCTTGCAGGGTCTCATCTATGCTTTTGCCTGCTATATGTGCAATATGGGCTATCTCAACGCATGTAAATGCCTGTATATGGATCTCGGGCCTCTCTGCCTTGACAGTTTTCAGCATGTCCAGGTAGTAATCGTAGGGCAGGTCGGGATGAATGCCTCCTACTATATGGACCTCTGTGACAGGTTCGTCTTTTCTCTCCCTTATCTTTTCCGCTATCTCGTCCACGGTCATCTCATATGCCCCTGCCTTCCCCTTTCCCTTGCCGAACGCACAGAATCTGCAGAGATTGATGCAGACATTGGAATAGTTGATGTGCTGATTGTATATGTAGAAGGCCCTGTTTCCGTTGAGCCTCTCTCTGACCAGATTGGCTAGATGGCCCAGTGCCGGAAGATTGTCAGTCGAGTACAGCTTTATTCCATCTTCCGGATCCAGACGGGTTTCACTGAGCACTTTTTCGTAAATTTCGTAGAGACCGGTTTTCTTGAGGGTCTGTTCCATGGTTTCTGGACTCCATTTTCAAGATGCAGGATTCGGATATTCCGGTGTAAAGTTTCCTGCAGATATCAGGTCGATCTTTATAAATGAATTGCAACTGATCACAGGGTATCGTGTAGGCAGGTGCTCTTGTGAGCTTAATCGCCGACCCTTAACCCCTAAAGATATTCCTTTTTTGATGGAATGACAAATAAAAAACATGGAGAGAAAAGTGAAAGACAGGAATCTGTTGCGAGTGGCCACCTTCAATGCCAATTCCGTGAGGTCCCGGTTACACATAATACTGCCGTGGCTTGAGAAGTGTAAGGCCGATGTGCTGTGCATCCAGGAGACAAAGGTTCAGGACATGGATTTTCCGCAGGAGGTGTTTTCTGAAGCGGGTTACAATGTGGTTTTCAGGGGACAGAAAGCCTATAACGGCGTGGCGGTTGCGAGTATCCACGAGCTGGAGGATGTCGCTTTCGGCTTCGGAGATTCGGAGGACAGCCCTGAAGACGAATCAAGACTCATACGCTGCCGTGTGCATGGAATGCCCATAGTAAATACATATGTTCCGCAGGGCAGGGCGATGGACAACCCTTATTTTCAGATAAAGCTCAATTGGTTCAGGAGACTGAGAGCCATGTTCAGCAGGGACTATACCCCTGATGCGCCCTTGATCTGGTGCGGCGATATGAATGTAGCTCCTGAACCTATAGACGTACATTCACCGGAACGGCTGAAAAACCACGTGTGTTTTCACGCCGATGTCAGGAAGGCCTTTGGAGACGTGAAGGCCTGGGGTTTCGTGGACATATTCAGGAAATTTCACCCCGAGCCGGACCAATACACTTTTTTTGACTACAGGGTTCCGAATTCAGTGAAACGGAGGCTGGGATGGCGTATTGACCACATACTGGCGACTAGTCCCCTGGCGGAAAGGGCTGTGCGGTCTTTCATAGACATGGAACCCAGGATGAAGCCGAAACCGTCTGATCATACGTTCCTGGTAGCCGAGTTTGATGTCGGATAAATCCCCTGAAAAGAGCTTGTTCCTTCAAGCTTGTGGGCTTATCCTTGAAACAGGAAGACATTTTTGACTGTTCACATGTGACATTGAAGTTTGTCTTTTTTGTGTTGTGCTACTTGGTTTTTGTTGCCAGATTTGATCTGCAGTCTTGTGTCTGCCCAAATGGCTCCGAATATACAGGGGGACGGGAATGAAGCCATATTCCCTGTAGCTGGGATGTCCGAGCAGACGCAGTTTCATTTGAGCAGAAACAGGAAGACAGGAGGAACAAGGCATGAAAGAAAAAGAAGCCCTTTTTTATTCGGCTGGAGAAGACGGTAAGGTCGTATGTGAGCTATGTAATCACCACTGCCGGATAAAGCCCGGAAGAAGGGGGATCTGCGGAGTTCGGGAAAACAGGGATGGGAAACTGTACAGTCTTGTGTACGGAAGGCTGATATCGGAAAACATTGATCCCATAGAAAAAAAGCCTCTTTTCAATTTTCTGCCCGGCACGACCTCCTATTCAATCGCAACCGTTGGATGCAATTTCAAGTGTCTGCACTGTCAGAACTGGCAGATTTCGCAGTATCCACACCTGCACAAAGGTGAAGTTGTCGGAGAAGAGCGCACTCCGGAGGAGGTGGTGAATGCCGCTCTGGTTTCCGGGGCCAGGAGTATCAGTTATACATATGTGGAACCCACGATCTTCTATGAATTTGCATATGACTGTGCGGTACTGGCCAAGGAACAGGGCTTGAGGAACGTGTTCGTGAGCAATGGATACATGAGTCCTGAGGTCACCAGACACCTGTCCGGCGTCCTGGACGGCATAAATATAGACCTGAAGGCATTCACAGATAAATTTTACCGGGAGGTCTGCAGGGCAAAGCTGCAGCCGGTCAAGGACAACATAAGGCTCATGCAAGAGCTGGGAGTCTGGGTCGAGGTTACCACCCTGATAATTCCGGGATGGAACGATTCGCCGGAGGAGCTGAGGCATCTAGCACAGTTCATAAAGGGTGTGGACAGGTCTATTCCGTGGCACGTAACCGCCTTCTATCCCACGTATAAGATGCAGGACAGGCCACGGACTCCGGTGTCTTCGCTTCGGAGGGCCAGGGACATAGGCTTGGAGGAAGGCTTGAGATTCGTCTATGAAGGCAACGTGTCGGGTGAGGGCGGTGAGAATACATACTGCCCCGCATGCGGGAGCGAGCTGATCAGCAGACTGGGGTTTGGTATCAGCAGAAATCTGCTGAAAGACGGCAAATGCGCCAAGTGCGGCGAAACCATAGAAGGTGTGTGGGGCTGAGTTACGACTCAGTAGATGCTGTGCCCTGTAACCGCCTGCTTTTTTTTCTGGGCGGCCTTCTACCCAGGCGAAGGTTGATAAAGTCCCTGATTATCTTGTGATAGAGCTCGCCGCCTATTTCCTGCAGGTCCTCTCTGCTGCTGCTCGGGACTATCTGCAGCTGGGTGGCCTTTGACCTGCTTTCAGCCACGAGCCATTCTATCTGGTTCAGGTTGACAACTTGGTCCGCATGGCTGTGGAGGAACAGAACCGGTTTTGTATATTGCTCCATTTTCGATCGGTTATCGAAAGGATCGTCTTCAGACGAAAACCCCTGGGGCAGCCCTTTCCCTGCGAGAAAGTCATCTGTCCGGTCAAAGGCGCTTTCCAGGATCAGTGCCAGTGTTTTCTCGCAGTGCCTGGCTGCTAGGTCGAGAGCTGCGGCTGTACCAATGGACCTGCCCATTACCAGTAAAGGACCCGACCTATTTTCAGATGAGCACCAGTTTTTGACTGCCTGGAAAAATGCCTCCGAATCTTCAGCTAGGGAACTGACGGCAGGCTTGCCGGAACTGTTTCCACATCCGCGATAATCTACATAAATCAGAGTGAAACCATATTGTCTCAGACCTATAGCAAGGCCTGTCAGGGACTGCCTGTCGTCATATTCCGCCGGAAAAAACAGAATATGGGGTTCCTCGGGCCTACCGGGGAAAATGTGGGCGCACAGCCTGGTGCTGTCATGGGAGTA
The DNA here is from genome assembly GCA_012961845.1 of Thermodesulfobacteriaceae bacterium. Lineage (GTDB taxonomy): Bacteria > Desulfobacterota > Dissulfuribacteria > Dissulfuribacterales > UBA3076 > DTYO01. Next base: position 3,872 of record DTYO01000192.1, on the reverse strand, counting down.
GAAATCCAGCACTGAATCCTGCACGGCCTCCGGACAGGCGGTTTGGGCACCTGTGTGTGCAGATACCGGTGATGAATCGAAAAGGAGCTCTATTATATCGGGCCGGTCAAGGATTCCGGTCTTGTTCATTTCCACCATCGTCTTTTCTCTTCAAATTCCTGCACAATTCTTTTCAGGTGCCCCCTGGCAAAGGCCGGATGTCCCATGTAGGGCAGGGCATACTGCTTGAGTTCCCGGATTAGTGTCTCCAGAATAGAGTTCTTTTCCTTTTCATCGATGAAATTCCGTTCCTTCTCCAGTGTAAAGAGTACAGGCGAACCCCGCTCCCGGATGAACTCTCCGTAAAGGGCGCCGTCGCCGGCAACAGCCCTGAAGTTCTCTTCGGTGACTTCAATGGGGATCCTGGCAACGATTTTGACAAGCCACCTGTCTCCTGCAACTAGGCGGGAGCCGTCCAGGAATTCAACCTGGAGTCCGTTGGAAAGCTCTATTTTTTCAATAGATCTCAGTTCAGTCATCTCTAAACGTAACCGGTTCGGCAGACTTGCCGGCCGAATTGTCCGGGTTTAATGCTTGAAGGCTCTCTGTCCTGTATACGCCATGGCCACCTTGGGATCAGCCTCGTTGCACGCCTGAATGGATTCCCAGTCTCTCAGAGAACCTCCGGGATGCACTATGGCCGATATTCCTTCCCTTATGCCTACATCTACGCCGTCCCTGAAAGGGAAAAAGGCATCGGATACCATTATGGCGCCTGTCAGCCCTCCATGGTCGGCCTTTACCTGCCTGTCGATTTCCTCCTTTTCGCCCGGGTTTCTTTCCCCCATGCGGATGAGCAGTTCCAGGTTCTTATACGGGATCCCGTGCATGTCGTAGCAGAGGATGTCGGCATACTTGGTGTAGGCCTTGTAAACAGCAATCTCTGCAACGCCTACCCGATCCTGCTCACCAGTGCCTATCCCGACGGTGACTCCGTTCTTGACATAAATAACAGAGTTTGAAGTGAGACCCTGTTCCACTGACCAGCCGAAAAGCATGTCTTCGTATTCCCGATCATCAGGTTCCCTTTCTATCTCGTATAATTTCCCCTGGTATTCGCATCTGGCCGGTTTCAGATCATCCCTGGTGCGGATGATATTGACAGGTGACTGCTGTACGATGATTCCTCCGTCGATCAGACTCTTGAAGTCCAGAAATCTTCTGTCCCAGTAGCTTTCAAGCTGATCTATTTTTCTTATCCTGATGATGCGGAGATTTTTTCTGGCCGCTAGGATATCCACTGTACCTTCCTCATATTCAGGAGCGCATACCACCTCCACGTACTGGCCAGCGATCGCCTCTGCAGTGGATTTGTCCATTGGCCTGTTCAGGGCCACGCAGCCGCCGAATGCCGCGACCCTGTCCGCCCTGAGTGCCTGTGTAAAGGCCTGTTCCAGTGTGTCGCCATATGCCACACCACATGGATTGTTGTGCTTGACGATAACAGCAACGGGCCGTTTCATCAGGAATTTCATGATGTTGAGGGAATTGTCTATGTCGGTGAGATTTGTTTTGCCGGGGTGCTTCCCCGCCTGAATCATGTCTGCTTCGGTTATGGAACTTACGAGGCCGTTTCCGGCTTCTATATAGGCGCAGTCTCCCAGAACAAGATTTCCGTTCGTGAGTTCATAGAGGGCCGCTTCCTGTCCGGGGTTCTCGCCGTAGCGCAGTCCTTTTTCTTCCAGTTCGCCTGTGCCCTCGTTCTTGATCTTCCAGGTGCGTTTCGTGTAGACAAGCTGCTGGTCACCGAACGAAATGGTAAAGCTCAAGGGGAACTGATCCCCATGTATGGTTTTATACATTTTCTTAAGGTCTTTCATTGACGGACTCCTCCCTCATTTTGTGCTGAAACGGACTCTGATGCCAAATTTGGTGGTCAGGTAAATATAACCTGTGAAGGCATGCAGTCAATGTCTTATCGAAAAGACAGTACAGTGTGTCTGTCTATGAGCCGAAAGACAAAGATCCAGAATGGAATATTTAGAAACACTGCAAGGATCATGAACCGGTTCACAGGCACAGGCCTGAGTTCCCTTTCCCATGGAACGGCCAGCCCCAGACACGATGCAAAATTGTACATTACATAACACTCTAGGGCGAAGGGCGGGAATCCCAGAAAGCCCAGGACTGGCATTTCAAAGAGTTTTATGCCTCCGACGAACGGTACAGTATAGATCCATTTTGCTGTGGCCCAGAAGTTCCAGAATTCCCACAGAAATCCACATATCATTCCGGCAGTCAGAAGGAGCATGATCCGCCCCGGCCTTCCTGTGGAGAGATCTTTCAGCAGGCTTGGACTCCCCGCTCTGCGGTTGACAGGATCAAGCAGAAGGGCAAATCCGCCCCAGACAAGGGGGAAAAAATACCTGGGCCATAACAGCGGCAGCAGGAGAAAGACGACCCCCGTCCCCATACACAGTATTTCAAGGCTGCCGTTTATCCTGAAACTGCTGGTCCGAACATCTGAAAAGAGTTTTAAAGACCTGCACAGGCAGTATGTTATGAAGATTCCGGGAAGTACCGTGGCAAAGGCCAGTGCGTATCCGGGCCACCTGATCAGGCGTTCAGGTTCAAGTTCCACATAATGCCAATTGCCGAGTCTGATATTGAAGAGTTCGAATATCAGCCAGAAGGTAACCGACCACGGGAGGAGTGTGAGAAAAACGGAAGCTCTGTTCCTGATGAACGACCAGCCGCACCTGCCGTAAGTCAGCCCGTCTGCAAGGACAATATAGGGCCACCAGGCCAGAAGATAAAAATAATCTTTGGCCAGACGATAGTTCGCCAGGAGAAAGACTTCCGCTGCAGCCAAGGCCCCCAGGGCCCACAGGGTATAAAACGGAATGAATCCAGTCTTATTTTGACGATTCCTGTTCGGATTCACTGCCGGCGGCGAGTCCCAGCTTTTTGACGAGAGCTTCCCTGGTCATGACCCCTGAAATGGTCAGGCCGTCGTCGAATATGTATGCCGGTGTCCCTGAGATCCCTTTTTTCTTCAGGAAAGCAATGGTTTCATCTACCTTGCTGATACCTTCCCGGCACTGGTTTTCAGAGATGTAATTCTCTCTGAGACCTTCCAGTCCCTTCTTGTCGCACACGAGGGAAATGCATTCTTCCCTGGCCCCTTTGTGAAATGCCAGTGGGAACATGAGGAATTTGACCTTTATCTGTCCGGATTCGGCCATGGATTCCAGGATTTCTTCTGCCATCGTGCAGTATCCGCACTGGGGATCTGTAGCAATGAATAATGTCTTTTTTCCAGTCCCGATGGTAAACGCCACAAGCTTTTCAAGCCTTTCCAGCTCTTCTTCCGTGAAACGGTTGAGATCAGCCACGGCTTCACCGGTCAGATTGGTGCCGTTCGAAATCCTGTAGATGTTGCCTGCAATAAGATGTTCACCGGCTTTGTCAATATAAAGAACCCGACTGATATCCTGATGTTTGATATGGACCTGGCACAGACCGGGTACCGGGCCCGGGGTGACGCCGATGACCTTGACATTGCGTTTACTGATCGCCTTTCGGGCAGCTTCGATAGATGGGCATTCCTGTGTATGGCCTGTTCCGGGCCAGACGGACAGAGAAAGAAGGATTGTAACAACAACTGTTTTAAAAAGAAGATCGGTCATGTTTATGTACTCCTGATGAAATGAATAGAATACCTAGTAACAGTTGGAAAATGGGGAAGTTTTTCGAGGTCAACGTATCCTGAAAAGTCGATGCAGGTGGCTGTCCGATAATCTGAATGATGGCGCAGACGCTTCGCGCCGCGCCATCGGAGCCCGCGAATTGCCATCCGCATGATGGCCGATGCTCCGCAACCGGCCATCACG
>DTYO01000191.1 GCA_012961845.1 Thermodesulfobacteriaceae bacterium | reverse complement strand
AGGACTATTTTGTCAAAGAACACAGTTGGTTACTTGCTAAGATGCAAGTCCGAAAGTTGAGTAAATGGATTTATCTGAAAAGAGGCTATGGAACAGAAGCAATCATGGTTACCACAATATTTGATCTGGTGCGTCAGACTCCTAAAACCAACTGCGGAGAATGCGGCCTGCCCACCTGCATGGCCTTTGCGGCAGCAGTATTAAGTGAAAAGGCCCGGCCGGACCAGTGTCCTTATTTCCCGGAAGATTTCATCATAGAAAAAAAGATCGAGGAATCTGCCGTAGCCGGACCGGATGCTTCCCCTGAAACCGTATTGCTTGCCGGGTTGCAGGCAAAAGTAAAGGGAATCGATCTAGCTGCCAGGGCAGAAGGGCTTGGGGGCATTGTGGTGGAAGGAAAACAGGGTATGTCCATGCAGATTGCCTATCTGAATGAACTAATCCAGATTTCTTCCGAGGTTGTCAAGAGTGCCGAAGGGAAGGAACTTGATCCCAGAGACCAGATTCTTCTGTATAATTATCTGTTTTTTAACGGTAAAGGTCCGCTTTCAAATGAATGGGTAGGCTTGGAATCTTTTCCTAATTCCATTTCAAAAGTGGTGACCCTGCGAAAGTATGCAGAAGACAAGCTGGCTCTGGCATTCCAAGGGAAACCTGCCCGGTTGAAGACGACATGTATGCAGATGGGCGGGCAGCATGTGGATCCATGCCATGCCGATCTCTGCATTCACATGCCTGTACTGCCGAAACTTCCACTGAAGATTCATTTCTGGGACGCAGACTGTGATGACGGCTTTCCAGCCAAGGTCAAAATTCTGTATGATGCCAGGGCAGTGGAATTCCTGGACCTGGAATCCCTGGTCTTCGCAGCTGAACGAATGGTCGAAAGGATTGTGGGGGCTTCAGCATGACTGAAGCAGCCGTACTGTAGCGGCCTTGACAGGCTGGAACGGTACATTGATCCAGTGGGCCTCCATGGGGCACTTCATCTGCTGTGCAGGCAGCTGATCGGGGCCTGTACTCAGTTTATTGCAGTGGCAAGCCTGTCCAGAGAGAAAGCAAGGATGTGGGTTTTCCCATGTCCGGTGAAGAAGTTGCCTTCAACCACTACACAGAAGAGTTCGTTGCCCCAGGCAAAGACCGACTGAATCGGACCATCAAATTCCACGTCGAGTTTTCTCAGGAAAAACTGATCGTCGAGATTATAGAGAATCCAGACTCCGCCATGGCGGGGGGCGTCTCCGATAAAGCGCCACAGGTCAGCCGGATTGGCGGCTATGGCGGCGACTGTTTTTTTGCCCATTTTCATTATGGCCGGCTTGCTCCATACCCTGATGGGTTTGGCTGTTGCCACGCCGGGCTGCAGGTCTGAATATTCAAAGTCGACCACCCTTATCGAGCCGCCGAATTTATCCTGTGATTGCCACACTGTTTTTCCGTCCCGGGAGACGACCAGTTTTCCACCATCGTTGTAATACACGATTTCCTGGTAGCCCGAGCCTGTCAAGTCGCACCAGAATGCCCCGAAAATACTGAAGTTATATGGGACCTTCAGGTATTTCTTTTTGTGAATTTCCCCTTTCGAAATGTCCAGAGTAAATACCGACGCACCAAAGAAATCTTCATCATCGAATGACTGCCCCACCAGAGATTCTCTCAGGCCGTCTCCGTCGAGATCCAAGAAGCTGATAATGTATTTGATCTCCTGGGCGACAGTTAGAAATCTGCCATCATCAAACTTGATTACTCTCGAATGCATCCCGCGGGTTCGTTCGTCGTAAATATTGAGAGCGATAAGCCCGGCCGGGCTGACTGAAATGTTGATCAGCTCTCCGAAACCTTTGTATGCATAAAAATATCTCTTTTTCTGTCCGATAGCCTGGACAAATACGCCTTTCTCATTGAGATAGACGAAATACGGTGTCCCTGATGCATCGAGTCTTTCGATCTCCAGGTCATAGACGAGATAACCCAGGGTTCCTACCGGACGGTATGCGTCTATAGGAATCTCTGAAGTGAGGCCCGGTGTAACCAGACCTGGAATGTCGCCAATCGGCTGCTGTGCCTTTTCAGGTCCGCCCACCGGGACATAACCGGAAGGATGGGCAGGCCTAGAAGCAGCCTCGGACGTTGTTCCCAGGTTGTACACGGAAACGGTCCTGCCGCTCACTTCAAGATTAAGCTTGTTGTCCCTGGCCAGCATGACCAAGCTGTATCCGGAAGAGCCGGCGCTGGATGGCACTTCCGTATTCATATAAGCACTCCACCTGAGATCCGGAAGTCTGGAACTGAGTATTTCATAGAGATCCCTGTGACGTCCATCGGGGTCCACAAACATAACTGGTATGCTGTGAAAACGCCGGGCAGACAGGCCAGTGGTTATCAGGCAGTTTTCAGCCATGCACTTTACGGCAATCACAGAGAATCGCTTTTCCGTCTGGACGACCACGGCGGTGGCCACAGGAGTCGGCAGGTTCCCGATTTCATTGCCTGTTTCAGGGTCGATTACCGGCTTTCCCTTTTTATATATCGTCCACAGATTGCCTACATGTACACCGGCTTCGGCTCCCCTGTTGATAAGGATCTTTCCGTCCGGCCCTTTCATGACAGTCGCCTGGACGGGACTCAGGTCTTTCACTATCTGATTCAATGGATAGGCAGCCACCACGTTTCCGGACATGGACAGCAACACAATCAGGCCGGTCACTAAGACAAAGACTGTTGTGGATATAGGTCGCAAAATGTTACCCCCTGTCAACATATTATTTATTATGGTGGTTGAACAAAATCCGCTGAAATCATGACCTCTATACTATAGCCTGTCCTGTTTCTCAATAATGATTACGTATTGCAAGATGATATTACCCCGAAAAAGCGGGCACAGAGTTAAACCGCAAGCAGCAATTCACCGTATCGTTGCAGTGTCTGGTAATAAATTGACGGGTGTCGTCTTTTTCAGTTGTAAAAAATTTCTATGTAACTCAACTTTTGGACTTGTACCAGCTGCCATCTAACCTGTTGAATTGTTTGGCAGAGTTGTATAATGCTCCCCAAAAACTGGACAGAGGTTTAAGGTGGATTTAGCCTGT
>DTYO01000190.1 GCA_012961845.1 Thermodesulfobacteriaceae bacterium | reverse complement strand
TATGCGTCCAGAGATATATTTGAAGTCTCGGAAGGAACGGCAAACTCCGGCTGGAGCCTGTCACCGTTTGAGGTGACTATGAATCCATCCCTGTCCAGTTTGAAACTCCCCGCTCTGGTGTAATATTCTTCTCCGTTGCTGAGAATCTTGAAAAAACCCCGGCCTTCAATGGCCCAGTCGAGATCATTGCCTGTGCTGACATAATCTCCTTGGGTAAAGATCTTCTGGACCGAAGTGGGCCTTGATCCCATACCGATCTGCATGCCGGTAGGCACTTGGGATCCGTCGGCATTTTCAGTGCCTGATTTGCGGAGAGTCTGGTAATACAGATCCTCAAAATCTGCCCTGCTTCGTTTAAAGCCGGTGGTCTTTACATTTGCGAGGTTGTTGGCTATTACATCCAAGTTGAGCTGCATACTGTTCATCCCGGATGCGCCGGACCAGAGTCCTCGTAGCATAAGCTGTCTCCTTCACTGTCTGTTCGATTTCAGGCCGCATGTAGTGGTGCAGAAGCAGCCAAACATCAGGCCGGCCTGCCCAGGTCGTTTACTGCCCGTCCATCCATTTCATCCAGGGTCTGGAGGGCCTTCATCTGTGCTTCGTATGCCCTGTGCAGGTCGATCAGTGTTACCATTGTCTCTACTGCGTTGATATTCGATCCTTCCAGAAATCCCTGCCTGACCCGGGATTCGGCAGGAGTCGGGGTACCTGCTTTGTCAGATGCCCGGTACATATTTTCTCCTACCTGTATGAGACTTTCAGGATCGTCAAACATGACTACATCGATTTTCCCCACCTGTGATCCGTCAACAAAGAAAATACCGTCGTCACTGAGCCATACGCCCTGGCCGCTGGTATCCTCCAGGACTATGGGGGCGCCGTCTCCCAGCACCTGGAATCCATCCCTGGTTACAAGTTGATTCTGGGAGTCCAGGGTAAAATTCCCTGCCCTGGTATATCTTGGACCATCAGGAGTCTGAATCACAAAGAATCCTGGTCCATTAACGGCGAAGTCGAAGGGATTGCCGGTTTCGTCCAATGGACCCTGGCTGAATTCGTTCCAAGCCGTTTCGCCTTTGGCATTTCTTTGTGATCCATCGGCCTGCAGAACCAGATATTCATGGAAGGTGAGCTGCTGCTGCTTAAAGGCTACGGTATTTACGTTTGCCATGTCATTGGCTACGACTTCAAGTTTCCTTTCTATGATTCGTGAACCTTCTAGGGCTTCCAGGTGTCCCAGCCTTGAATGGGGATGCAGACTCGAGTTTGATAACATGGACTATTTCCTCCTGTAGAGAGCATTGAGCAAGGGCCGTGCCACGCAGTGATTCCCGGGCAATATCTCAGGGCCGGGAGAGAGCCTGAACGAGTGTGATCTTTGTGTTATTGCAAATATCCTGTGTGAAAATAGCATGGTACAACCGTTCAAGTGGGTTCGGATCATGTTTCATGGCTTGATGGAATGAGAGAAGAAGACGGCGTAAGGCATTGCAGGGCCGATGGATACGACAGGGCGGCAGGGAACAGCCCGGTGAATTTACTTCCCACTGGGCATTCTTTTCCTTGCGGACCTGTTGTGCAGGAAGAGACAGTCGCAGGCCGGGAAACAGACGTTCAGACCTGCAGAACTGCGGATAATAAAAAAGACCTGCAGCAGTCCGGTGAAATTACTCTTGACTGGCAGCCTTCTGGTTCATTCTGTATATCCAGGCCAGGATTTCGGCGACTATGATATAAGTCTCGGGAGGGATCTCGTCGTTTACGTCCAGCCTCGACAGTATCTGCACAAGGTCTACATCCTGGTGTACGGGCACACCGGATTTACGGGCCAGCTCGATGATTTTTTCCGCCATCAGTCCCCGGCCTTTGGCCGTTACCTGTGGGGTCCTGTTCTTGGCTGCACGGTATCTGAGGGCTACAGCCTTTCTATATTGCTTTTCATCGTGGTTCATTAGATTACCGTATGAAAGTATCCTGCATCCCATGACGAAGATCGGCGGAGGGGGTCTGCATGCCCCATGAAATCGACTGTATCCGCCTCCTCCAGCGGAAAGATTTCCAGAGAGTCAAATCTAAAACCGTTTTCATGCAGACTGAGGCGGAGTTCCCGGGCTCTTGCCGTGAGCGTAGAGATCACCTGCCTCTCTGCAGCTATCAGAACTTTCAGCTTCTTGCCTGTCCACGTCAGGTGAATCTTAACAGGGCCCAGCAGGCTCAGTTCGAGATCAAATACCAGATGGCTGCATCGGTCGTTATCGGAGTTCCTGTCATGCCGGGGAAGCTCGCTCCACCATGCCCAGTGCCCGAAACCAGCACTGTGATCAAACCACAGCGGAAACATGAAAAAGGCAAGGGACAGATTCTGCTGCAATTGCTGTCCGTAGTTGTTGAGACTGCCGGAGTGGGAGGCAAAAATTTCACAGATTTCCCGCATTATGTTTTCTATTGTATGGTCAGCCATTGTACGGACAGACCGGGAAGGTATCGTTTTGTCTGAAACAGTCTGGACATCATTGTTTTCCGGAAGGCACTGGTTCTTGGCAGACAAAAGAGGATTTGAAGAATCCGGAATTCGAACGGATCTCTCAGGGATATCCCGTGCCGCATCCGATGGTGCGGAGGATTCAGCGCCGGGCAGAACTGTGCGATCCAGGGCTTTTGCCGGTTCGCCTCCATTACTTTTACAGATTGCCCCGGAGATGCCGGACAGGCATGAGACCGCTGATTTTAGGGCGGGTTTCATGCTGTACGGTGCATTACCTCCACCTGATTCTGCCGAAACAATATTGACAGTGGACCTGAGGAATTTGACTGCAGGGGGTTCATCAGAGGTTTCATCACTGCGGAACAGCATTGCTGCGCCCGACACCTTTTCGTGTTCTGCCCCGGCACCTATGGAAAAATGCTTCAGGAAACGGACAAATCCGGACACGCTGCTTCCGGGCAGGCCGGTGTCTGAGTCGGGAGGGCTATGATCGGTCAGAATGGTCATGACAGTGTTTTTGAAATGGAGTGTACTGGCTTTCAAACGGAGAAAGGCCATCTGCATGGACCTGCCTCTGTCAGGGGGGGCAGAAGCAGCTGAAAGCAGTTTTACATGAATGGGATTGCCGGGTCTGGTTACTTTCAGCCTGACATGTGAACCTTCAGGCAGGGGAATCCGGCTGGTGACCCTTAGCAAACGGTTACCTGTCGAAATCAGGCCTGAGGCGCCCTCTTTCTTGATGACCTGTCCCTCCAGTTCCATGCCGGGACGCACGCGATGCAGGCCAGCTTTTGTGGAATCGCGGTCCAGGCCTTTAGACATTTTTATCCCGGAGCCTGTTGCTAGAATCCAGTGAGTACGAAGACATATCATGACAAGATGGTATTATCTTCGGCAAAAAACCAATGGTTGATGAAAAAGGCACTCCACGAAAAAGAAAGTGCCTTTAAAAGAAATAAATGTTGGGGGATGCTCAGAGAATCGTTAGGTAAAATCAGATGTGACAGGGATTCTTGACAGGCCGCAGCAGATGAATTGCCTGTTGATTGCCGGCCGTTCCGCCGGAAAGTTACTTTTTCCTGTCATATGCATTGATGATTCTCTGTGTAATATCCGCTTCCGGAGCGAAGTAATATATTCCAGGCATGTTTTTTTCCAGAATCAGAGAGTAACCGTTTTTTTTGCCGATTTCCATGACAACTTCTTCCAGCTCTTTCAAGATCGGCTCCATGCTTTTTGCCTCCGCCTGTCGCATTTCAAACTGAGCGTCATCCTGGGCTTCCTGGTAGTCCCTCAGCATCTTCTTCAGTTCACGCTCTTTCTCGGCCTTGGCTTCTGCGCTCATCAACGGGGCCTTTTTTTCTACGTCTTCCTTGAAGGCCCTGATCTTATCCTGCTTGGCCTTCAACTGTGCCTGCAGCTTTTCCCATTTTTTGTTGATTCGGTCCATGGCTTTTTGCCCTGTAGCAGAATTACGAACCACTTTCTGCATATTAATAACCGCCAACTTGCCGGGAGTAGTTGCCGCGGAAAAAGCACTACCTGACCAGAAGAAGGCGGCGATAATCACAAGAACTGAAAGTATTGCTGATAAACTGGTATGGATTTTCATGAGGAAAATATTTCTCCCTGATTAAAGTTGAGGAACCACAGCGGCCTACTTCTGTGTGTGTTGCTGTGGTTCAGCTTATGACGCTTTTATCCAGCAGAAAGACTGAATCTGGAATCCAACAAAACATGAAGTCCTTCAGATAGTTTCACTGAGATTTATCTTATGATGACTAGATCATCTCTCCTGTTTTTGGCCCATGCTTCTTCATTCTGGCCTGGGTCCACAGGACGCTCTTCACCAAAACTGACCATTTCGAGCCGGTCTGGGACAATACCCAGATTGACAAGATAATCCCTCACACTTTTCGCCCTTTTCTCTCCTAGCGCCAGGTTGTATTCGTTGGTGCCCCTGTCATCGCAGTTTCCCTGAATTTCAATCCGTACTTCAGGGTGGTCCAGGAGGAACGCGGCGTTTTTTTCCATCCGTTCTTTCATGTCGTCACGAATATTATATCTGTCAAAATCAAAATAGATGGGCAGAAGTGGAGCACTGGTTCTGCCTTCTGAAATATTACCTTCTCCATAAGTCACTGCGACTTCTTCAATAGGTTCTTCTCCCGTTATTCCTCCCGGGCCTTCTCCAAGTGCGGTTCCTTCCTGGGCCGAGACCTCTTCCACAGGAGTTTCTCCGCTTACCTGGACCGATTTTTTGGCACAGCCGGTGAGAAAAACAGAAGCAAATATTAATGTCAGTGCCGCCAGAAGTATTTTTGGGTACATTCGCTCAATATACATGAAAAACCTCCAATAAAGTTGTCTCAATTATAAAGGAAACAAGATATGGTCCGGTATTCTCTAAAGGGAGCATACTGCTTCCCTGCAAGAGCAGGACGGGGGTTGCCTGCCGCTTTCAATACCGGATTTTCTGCATTACCGACCCCCTGTATGTCTAGTGCATACAGCAACCTGTAAAATCTTCCGATCATACCCCATGAGGGACACTGCTGTGAAGGTCCTGCCGGATCAATGTTGACTAACTTAGCAGAGGATGAACAAAATTCAACCTTTTTACCCGGTTCGAAGTAATTATCCCGGATTATTCGGTTCGCGAGTTTACCGAAGATGTAAAGCGGAGGAGGCGCAGACGTGCTCTGGTACTTCAATTCCCTGACAATGCGGCAGATTTGGTGAAATCGTATTCCCACTTGCGGCTTCAAATGCAGAACACTTTTTCGTTGAATTCTCTGCACCTTTCTGGTGCAGTTTTTGACTCACTATATTTCATGTAACATTCTATAATTTATAAAATTAGTATTAGTTCGGCTTTTGAAGCGAATAATCTGGGATTATCTATCTCTTCTGATCCAGGAAAGCATACTGTGTTTCT
>DTYO01000189.1 GCA_012961845.1 Thermodesulfobacteriaceae bacterium | reverse complement strand
ATTGACATAAACCAAGCAGGTACACAAATACAGTGAGTCAATCTGTACCAAAAAGGTGCAGCGAATTCATCGAAAAAGTGTTCGGCATCTGAAGCCGCAAGGGGTTCACGATTTCAACGAATCATCTGCATTGTCAGGGGATTGAAGTGTAAAAGTACGTATGTGCCTCCTCCGCCTTACATCTTCGGCAAACCCTCGAACCAAATTATCCTGAATCATGGGCCGACTCTGACAAGAACGTATGCCTGCGAATTAAAGATTCGTTCAGCTGCTTCCTGAACCTGTTCTGCTGTCACCTTACCTATTTCTTTGGAATATCTGGCGGAAAAGTTGTACCCCAGTCCGTATAGATGGTTGAGTGCCATGTCCATTGCCTGAGCTCCATTGGTCTGGAGCCCGATTTCATGACTGCCGACAACCCACTTCTTGGCCCTTTCTAGTTCTCTGTCGTGTACAGGCTCACTTTTCAGTCTGTATATCTCCTTCCATATACCTTTGAGTGCCTGGTCCTTTTTTTCAGGCGCACACGCAATATATAAGCCGAAAGCCCCATAATCCAGTCCCAGTGCATTGAAAGACGTAACAGAGTATGCGAGACTCTCCTTGTCTCTGAGATTGATGAACAGTCTGCCTCCCTGGCCGGAGAGGATGGCGTTTAGAATCTCGAGGGTATAACGGTCTGCGCTGGTGAATGTGGTCCCTGGGAAACCGAGTACAAGGTGTGTTTGGTTTGTTTCCCTCTTGAGAGTCAGAACCCTGGGTGAAGTCAGCGGATCTGGAGAGGATGGGCTTGCCAGCGGGCTGTTTTCAGTGGCCGTCCAGCCTTCCAGCAGGACTTCCATGGTTTCTATAATGTTCTCGGCATCGACGTCACCGACTATGGACAGAATCCCCCTTTCAGGAAGCACAAAGCCGGAATAAATTGACTTCAACCGGCTGGAGGTTACTGACTGAATAAAGACGGGGTCACCGAGTATATTCATGCCGTATGGATGAGGGGAAAAGAGCAGACGACGAAATTCTCTGATAGTTACTCCCGGCAGATAATCGTCCTGCCGTTTGATCTGGGCGACGATCAGGGAGCGGAGTTTATCTGTTTCCTCATCAGGAAATGTCGGTGTCAGCAGGATTTCACTGAAAAGTGCCAGACCCTGATCCAGGTTTCTGCTCAGAAACCGTCCCTGGAGGCCAAAGGTGTTCCTGCCGGAAAATCCTATAATTGTTCCTCCCATGCCTTCGATGGATTCAGCTATGGCCTGTGCGCTGCGGGTTTCTGTTCCCTTCGTCCAGGCCCTGGCCATAAAATTAAAAATACCGTTGTCTTTCCGGGTTTCATAGCGAACGCCGCCGGGAAACACGAGCCTTAATGCCACAGTTGGTGTTTCCGGCGCTTCCCGGATCAGAAGAGTAAGGCCGTTGGAGAGCCGCGTCTTGCGCAGAGGACTCAGAATGCCTACCGTCTGGTCTTCTTCAATGCCTCTGGCATACAGGACGGCATCCTGTGCCATGACGGCAAGCTGTTCTCCGGTGATTTCAGGAGAGTGGTTTTCGGGCATCACCATGGCCACGTTGATGTTGTCTTTCCTGAAAAACCGGTTTGCCGCTTTCCGGATGTCGGCCGGAGTGACATCACGCACTTTTTCAAGGTAAAGTTTCTCCGCATATGGATTGCCTGCAAGGGTTTCGAATACGCCGAGCTTACGGGCTTCACCGCTCATCGTTTCCTGGCTGTAGACAAATTCGGTTTCCACATGAATCTTGGCCCGTTCAAGTTCTTCATCCAGTACGCCTTCTTCTGCGATGCGGTAAACTTCCTGCAGAATCCGGTTTATGACCTCAATGGATTTTTCCGGGTCAAGGGTGGCTGTTATCTCAAAAAGCCCTGATCCTGCGGGAGTGAAGGCATAAGCCTCTATACTGTGTACAATCTGGAGCCTGTCTTTCAGGTTGGCTGTAAGGCGTGAGCTGTCTCCAGCACCAAGAAGAGCTGCCAGTACATCGAGGGCGGGGACTTCAGGAGCATTGAAGCCCGGCAGACCTGAAAAAGCCAACGCAAGATATCCTTCCTTGATATCCATATTCTCTATTGCCACAGCAGGGGATTTCTGGGACGGAAAAGAAGGAAAGACAAATTCCTTACTTTTCCTGCTCTTTGCCGCTCCAAAGGCCTTTCTGATGTCAATGAGAGCGCGGTCGGCATCTACGTCGCCTGCAACGACTACAGCCATGCCGGAAGGGTTGTATCTCCTTGAAATATAGGAGAGGATTGTGTCGCGTTCCAGGGATTTTACAGTTTTCTCAAAGCCTATGACAGCACGTCCGTACGGGTAGTTGCCATAGGCCGTTTTCATAAGAAGATTTGCCAGCCTGCTGCCAGGAGTATCTCTTCTCATGCTGATTTCCTCAAGTACGACCCTCTTTTCTTTCTTGATTTCTTTTTCGTCAAATACTGAATTGAATATGGCATCGGACAGGATTTCCAGGGCTGTTCCCAGAAATTGTCTGGGTACGGTGCAGTGATACACGGTATAATCAAAAGACGTGTAGGCATTGATTGACCCGCCAACCGATTCGATCTCTCTGGCTATTTCTCCCGGTCCCCTCTTTCCGGTGCCTTTGAAGATCATGTGTTCTATGAAATGGGTGATGCCGGCCTCGCTGTCGGTTTCATGTGCGCTTCCTGCCTTGACCCATACCTGAACAGCCGCTACCGGTGCCCTGTGGCTCTCTTTTACTATTGCAGTAAGACCGTTTGAAAAAACAGTCTTGTGCAGTCCCGGGGATAATTCCCCGGCATTTGAGTCCATCAGAGGGGAAAAGAGTACATAAGAAACTGTTAGGAGCCCGACTGTAATGATTTTGCAGACCAGATTCATTGAGATATTCTCCCTGGAGAAATTTTAGTCCGAAATGTTGAGTCTGAAAAAATAATTGGCTGCATGGTGATGAACCGCAATTCAATTGATCCTTGACAGCCTGCGTGAATTTTAGTACACAATCTATTCATTCTGTGTTTTCAGGACGATAAGACGGCCTGATTTTCATATCTTAATTCTCTTCAGTAGACTCATGATAGCTTAACTGAAGAATTATTAACAGGAAAACGTCAATATTTGAATATTTTTTGCTGTAAATAATTTGGATATAGAAACTAGGGAAGAGGAGATGCTCCATGAGTGAAGAAGGTATCTTGGGTCGTAAAATCAAAGGGCTGTTCAAGGTCCTGTGCCAGACAGAGTGGAATGCAACCGTAGCAGGGATGATAGTCGCGCTTCTGAGTATACTGATAATGGCTTGGTGGCGGCCCTGGGGGGCGGTTGGCGCCATCAGGAACTGGGGAGACTGGATAATGTACGGTATTGCCAGCCTTGCAGGGAGCGAGGCCGGTATTCTCGAACTGTTCGATGAGGCTCCCAGGAGCATACTGATCAGTTCCGGATCTGTAATCGGCATAGGTTTTATCGCAGGAGCCTTTATTTCTGCCAGCTTCGGCAATGATTTCGCCATACGGATTCCGCCTGTCCTGGAAATGTGCAAGGGCATGGTTGCAGGCGTACTCATGGGGGTGGGAGCAGCCTTTGCCGGCGGATGTAATGTGGGCGGCATGTACAATGCCATTGGAAACCTGGCTGCAAACGGTTTTGCCATGTGGCTCGGACTGGTTGCAGGAGTTATCCTGGGGTTGAAATATATCTACTGGGAAATGGAACACATAAGCTGGGGGAGCGGCGGAGCAAAGACATTTAATTTTCCGTTCGGTCTGAAGGTGGTTCTGGGGATAATTGCCCTGGTTGCACTGGTGTATGGTGCCTACTGTTATTCCGGAAGTGATGATGATTATGTGGCGTCTCTCAGTGGAATACTAGTAATTTCGGCAGGCTTGGGGTACACCATGCAGAGGGGGCGCTGGTGTATGGTTCAGGGGTTCCGTGAACCGCATATGACCGGGGACTGTACCCTGGCAAAATCAGTTGCTCTCAGTATCGCCATCGTGGCCATAGGTGCTGCGGTTCTGAAGTATTCCGTGCCCATGCGGGCTGATGGTGAGGCCGTGCTTGATCCCATCAACTATGTACGAGGTACATTTGGATGGGGAGCAGTAGTCGGAGGCTTCATATTCGGCTTTGGAGCCATGCTTGCCGGAGGGTGCGGATCCGGAACCCTGTGGCGTGTAGGGGAAGGTCAGATCAAATTATGGCTGGTGGTCCCGTTCTTTGCTATATCTAATTCCATGCTGGTGGCATGGTTTAATGACAATGATATCGAAGCTGATGGTGTTCTCGGCAAGTTTGTTTATATGCCGGAAACCTTTCTTGGATATGGTGGAACCCTGTTTCTGATTGTATTCGCAATGGTGATCTGGTACGTAATAGTTGACTGGAATGAGGACACCGGCAAAATGATAATAGAAATGTAATTAATATAAATAGTTACTGTCTGTCCTGAAATGAGGTTTTTCGGTCGTGGCCAGTGTGTCTGAAAGAAACAGGCGCAGACATGTAAGTTGATTTCTCGATTCTTATGGAAGGCACTGTTTACAACTGGCGGATAACTTGAATTGAATCAAAACTACAGGAGGAAAAACTATGAGTGATGTAAAACAGGCACCTGATGGTCTGGATGTGGCCCGCACCCTGGATGCAAAAGGACTGAGCTGCCCCATGCCGCTTCTGAGGACCAAAAAGGAGATCGAAAAGATAAATTCTGGAGAGATCCTTGAGATATTCGGCACAGATCCTGGTTCCAGAAATGATATTCCCGGGTGGTGTGACCGTGCAGGGCACGAATATCTGGGTGAAAAAGAAGAAGCTGATTTCATACGTTTCTATGTCAGGAAAAAATAGTATCTTTTCATGATTTTCAGGCGCGGTTCGGGAAGGCGGCCGATGTATATTGCTGCCTGGGCTCAGTCGTGCCTGTACAGACCGTTTGAGGGAGGATAACGCAGATGTCTGCTGACCCGAACAAACTTGGAATATTTGTAACTTCACCCCAGAATATGAAGCATGTTCTGGGGGTGGCCACTGCGGCTGTACGTGCCGGCAGGAAGGTCATGGTATTTTTTACATTCAAGGCTGTCCATCTAACCAAGCATCCTGATTTTGTCAGGCTTGCTAATCTCTGTGAACTGGAAGAGATTGCGATATGCGCAGACAGCTATACATGCGAAGGTTATGATGTTGAAAAAGATGTACCCAAAGGGCTGGTACCACGCCAGATGAGGACTCAGGCCTTTCATGGCGGCATCATTGATGAGTGCGGCAAGTATCTGGTGCTTTAGGCTTAGGAGGCGAGACCATGGAATCAAAAAAAATATTCTTTTTGTTGCCGAACAGGATGTATTCAGGTGATGCCGTTCGGTCGACTCTTGGGTTGTCGATAGAAAACCACTTCTCATATTCAGTTTTCATGTATGGCGAATTCCCCAAATTTTCCGAGTATGTCAAGGAAAATATCGACTGGATCAGAGATATGGAGGGAGACGTATTTACCATGGGTGCGGATGCGCCGGAGGGGATAGAGCTTACTCCCATCACCTTGGAAGAGCTCGGGGAAAAGATGCGCGAAGCAGACTTTATAATCCCTTACGGTCTGCCCAAGCAGTCCAAGACCCCTCCGCCGGCATGCTCAGAAGAGTAATTAAGGAGACGACTTATGAGTGATGAACAACAAATGAAAATATTGCAGGTTTACCGTTCGGAGCCTACTGAAGATGTGAAAAAACTGGTGGAAATACTCAACCGGGACAGGGACGCTAAAGAATTCAAACTGTATGATGGCGACCCCAACTACGATGTGCTGGTTCAGATGATATTTGAGGCTGACCAGACGGTCAGCTGGTGGTAATCCAGCATACCCTGACAGGCGTCTGACGAACGCTGCCGTACAGGCACCCGCGCCCCAGTGGTACCGGCCGTATCCGTATTGGGGACCAGGGCGACCGCGATGCTGTCCGCGTTGATGCGCTTGTTGAGGCTGCTGCCCAGGTTCTGCTGCACGATGCGGGTGAGGGGCTGGGTTTGGTAGATGCGGCCCT